>NZ_JAKSDZ010000021.1 GCF_023509475.1 Aestuariirhabdus haliotis
TGAAAGGTCTGGACCTTACTGCAAAGACGTGCCGCGATTCTGGATTCGCCTGAAAGCCAGAGTTCATCTGAATTAATCAGAGGTGCCTTAAGGCAACTCCGAATTAATCGCAGATGCCCGGGACCTGTCCTGGATGAATCAATCGGCAGGGTCGCAAGCGTTTCAGAGTTGGTTCTGCAACCGTTTCAGATAGGCTTTGACCTGCGGCGAGTTGGGGGCAATCGCGCTCAACTGACTAAGGTAGGGGGCGGCTTCGGTCAGTCCCTGTTCCTGATCCAGGTACAGAACCAGGGTCATCAGAATATCGTACTGGTTTGGCCAGCGTTGGTTGGCATGTTTCAGTAAGCTAATCGCTTGCTGGCGCTGGCCGCTGTTTTCGACAGCGACGGCATGCAGATACGCATGGCGAGGCTGTGCGTTATCGGCGTTGACCGCTTTGGCCAGATAACTTGAGGCCTGATCGTACTGTTTGCTCCGCACCAGATACAGGCCATAGGCATGCAGGACATTGGCGTCATCGGGGGCTTGTACAAGGGCCTTTTGCAGCACGGTCTGCTCTTTTTCCGGTTGCTGCGAGGTTTGATAAAGATAAGCCAGGTTCAGGCTGGCGGCGGTATAACCGGGCTGAATCTTCAGCGCTTGTTGCAGGTGTTGTCTGGCGATGCTGGCGTTACCCAGGTCCAGCGCCAGATTGCTCAGTTGCAACAAGGAAGACGGGTGGTCCATGGTCGCGCGCAACGAGGTTTGATAGGCATCCAGTTCGCGCTGTAGCGATGTCGATTGAGCCTCGGGTAGCTGCGATAGCTGGGAAGCTAGCAAGACCGCCGCTGCAAAACGAACGCTGCGTACCGGGTCTTCCAGTAAAGGGGCGGCGATACGCCAGCGCTGATCGGGGTTCAGCCCCGCCAGGCTTTCCAGCGCGGCGCGGCGCACTATGGGGTCAGCATCGTCAAGCTGGCTGAGCGCCGCTTGCAGGGAAACCCGCGATGGCACCGTGGACATGGCCACGACCAATGAGCCCCTACCAATGGCGGAGGCCTTTGGATCGGTCAGGGCTTGCTCGGCGGCTCGTACCGACAAGGGG
This sequence comes from Aestuariirhabdus haliotis, assembly GCF_023509475.1. NCBI lineage: Bacteria > Pseudomonadati > Pseudomonadota > Gammaproteobacteria > Oceanospirillales > Aestuariirhabdaceae > Aestuariirhabdus > Aestuariirhabdus haliotis. Next base: position 1,085 of record NZ_JAKSDZ010000021.1, read on the forward strand.
TCCCGGTTTCTCAAGCCAGCGATGGCCAGGGCCGCAGCATCGGCTGTCGGATCACCAAACCGTCGTTGGTAAGCGTTTCGCGACCATTGCGCGTCTTTCTCCTGATGGCAGCTCAGGCAGGTATCGGGGCTGGAGGTGCTTTGCGCGGTGACCGGGTTGGGAATGTGGAAGCCATGGTCCCGTCGCCGATCGACCTGCATATAGGTGCGCTCGGGCATATGGCAGTTGACGCACTGGCTGCCTGTGGAGTCAGCTTTGTGCTGGTGATGTGATGAGTTGTCATATTGTGTTGGCAGGTGGCACTGGCTACAAAGCGCGTTGCCAGCCAGCTTGAGCCGAGTCGAATGGGGATCATGACAATTGTTGCAGGTAACGCCGGCGCGATACATTTTCGATTGCAGGAAAGAGCCCAGCACGAAGACTTCATCCTCAATCTGACCATCGGGATAATAGAGACCATCACGCAGCAGGGCGATGGAATAATTATCGTGGTAGTTATTCCCCTGCATTGGGGACAGCTGGCTTCGTCTCGAATGGCAGCCCCCGCATTGATCGATCTGTTGATTGATGTTTTTCAAGCGGTCATGGCGGTTAACCGGTTGGGCGATCGGGTTGTTGGGCTTGAACTGCCACGGCAACGCCGGCGAGCCGGATTGAGCAAACCCTGAAACCGTCGCTGCAGGGTTTTGCTGCATCTGCTCGACATGTTGCGAGGCGGGTCCGTGACAGGCCTCGCAAGCGACATTGACCTCGGCCCATTGGGTATCGTAACTGTGGTCGGCCGGGTTGTATTTTTTTTGCAGCCCGGTGGAGTGACAATCGGCGCAGCGGGCGTTCCAGTTTTGAAAATAGCGGTCCCAGAAAAAAGGGTGTTCGGCATCGATGGCGGTATCCGCTTGCAGATGAAACCAGCGTTGTCCGCCGTCGACTTTCGGGCGACTGTCCCAGGCGACATTGAGGGCCTGCAGGTGCCCGTTGTCGGTCTCCACCAGATATTGCTGCAAGGGACTGAAGCCAAAGGTAAATAACACCGGATAGGTTTTTATCTTGCCGTGACGGTTGCGGGTGCTCACCCAGTAGCGCTGGTCCCGCTTGAAGTAACGGGTTTCGAGCCCATGAAATTCCAGCACCTGACCGGAAAAATCCCCCAGCACCGATGCCTCGTTGGCCGGCAACATGGAACGAAAGTGATGGGAATTTTGCCAGTCGGCGTACTGCGACTGATGACATTGTTGGCACGAGGCAGCGCCTACGTAGCTTGCCTCGTCGCCGACAGAGGAGCGGACACCTGCGCTGGCATGGACCACAGTCACGCTGACCGAAAAGAAGGCGCAGAGCACCATCGCCAGCGAGTAAGCGCGCGCAAGTAGCGGGCGGATCAATCGATAAAGCAGGGGCATGGCAATCCTTGTGGGCGAATAACGAGTGCGAAGGCGGTAGCCGGCATCCTAACGGGGGTTCAGTGTAAGAGGGGAGCGGCTGGGTTGCCAGGGCCGATGAGAATCCTTGGCAACATGCTTCGACAACAGGTGAATAAATGAGGGGGCATCAAATTCTGTGTTGTTCTGGTCGGCAAAGGTGCGTGTCATCAGTTGCTCGAACAGCGCTTGCAGCTCGCGTGAGGAGCATTGCTGCAGCTGACTGCGCAGGGTCCGGGGCACCTCGTATGGGCCCTGATCGGCATGATCGAGCCAGTGGTAGAGCAGACGGGTGGCCAGCCGGTAGTCTTCGGCCCGGCAGGCGTTGACACATTGCCGCAACAGCCTAGCGCGCGATGGCCGGCGAGCTGCGCGGCGGTATCGTCGGTAAAGGATTATGACGATGGATGTGATCAGGGCCAGGATCGCCAAAGTCGCGGCTGGCAATGCATAACCCCTGAATAAGGCATCGGGTGGTGATGTGTCTGGTGAGGCTGCGGTGCCGGTTTGCAGGTGCTGGGCCGGTAGTTCAATCCGTTCGGCTTGCCCGCGTTGAGTATTCCACCAATAAAAACTGAGCGCGGGAACCTCGAAGCGGCCGTCACGCTCGATCAGGTAATCGATGGTTTCTACCCGTTCGGCCAGATATTCGCCCCGGTTAACCCGGTCAGTAAGGCGTGGTGCCCGGGGATAGTTGGCGACCCCTTCGACCCGCAGGGTGGATGCCGGCAGGAGCATCATGGCGGCGGTGTCCTCGGCGCGAATGCGCAGGGTGCGGCGCACGGCATCGCCCGGTTGCAGATCGCTCAGCTCGCGGTCAAAACGGTCATCGATGCTCAGGCTCGGTACCGCAATCCAGGCGGCACGATCAGCCATGGCATCCGGGGTGACCGCCAGAAAATTCAGCGGTTGGGTCTGTATTACTCCCTCGATGCGCTGCTGGTTTTCCCCTGCGATACTGATATTCACGGCGATGGCTGGAACCTGAAAACGGCCTTCGCGCTGGGGATACAGAGTGATGGCCCACTGCTGCACGGCCCAGCTTGCGCCATCGACCTGGCGGCTGGAATTGACCGCGAATTTTTCCCGTTGCAAGACCACCGCACCATCGACCTCGATCGTGCCGATACGGGTACCGCCGGCGAACCAGCGATTGGTGCTGATCTCGATGGTCAGGGTCAGCTGTTGGGAAACGGCGATGCGGTCGGCCGGATCGATCCAGCGGCGCAGCTGCACGTGGCCCTGTTGGTAGAGCTGTGCAAAATCCGGGGCGCTTGCATGAGTCGCCTCATCGTCGCTGGCTCGTGCGGTCGTGCTCAGCAGCAGTGCCGTCAGCATCATAGCAATCAACCCGGAGGCACCTGTGGCGATGCGCGGTGGTTGAGTGATCGGGAGGCGGCCAGTGGGTGCGAGGTTATTCATTCGGTTCCCTCTTGCTGCAGAGCCCGCTCCAGCTGCATCTGGAATTTCAGATGCAGAAAGCGCGAAGGGTCGGTCTGTACCTGGCGCATCCATTGCTCTTGAATTCGCTGGTCGCTGAGGATCTGCTCGGCGCTGAGCTGGGCGGTGTCTGAGGTACCGTATTCCTGTTTCTCTGCGCCGTCGGCGCGCTGGGGCTGGTCCCCCAGCTCTCTGATCGCCTTGCCGGTTTCCGGTTGCTGGCTTTCGCTCATGCGATTGATGTCGTCGATGATCTCCTGCACCCGGGCCCGATTGTGACGGGCGGCAGCGTGGTTCGGGTCGCGAGCCAGCAAGCGGTCATAAGTGGCGACGGCGAGCAGGTAATGCTGGGCCTGAGCCTGGGCCGTGGCGAGATTAAACAGCCCCCGATCGCTGTCTGTCTGGCCAAGCAGCGCAATGGCCTTGTCGAAGGATTCGTTGTAGTAATGGGCCATGGCTTGCCATTGTGGGTCATTAAAGCGTTGCGCTGCGGTCTGGAAATCGCCCTGCTCGAAGTAGTAGCGGCCCTGTTGGTCCGGGGTAAGCCACAGCTCGAGCCACCAGTGGGTGAAGGTTTGGGTGGCATGGCTGGACTCGGGCGGGTGAGCGTCAGAGGTGCCGTCGGCCAGAGCCGAAGGCGGGGCCGACAGCAGGGGCAGCACCAGTAACAGCAGGGACCATTGCAAGGTCCAGCCCTTACGAAACCAGAACAGAAACAGGGCGGCGAAGGGAAACAGCAGGTAGTAACCGGCATCTACCCAGGGATGGGTCCTGTCCTGCACCGAACGCAGGTGGCGGTCGATCAGGCGCGCTATGTGGCCCACATCCCGATCGTCCAGGGTCAGGGTCTGGTAGTGGCCACCGGCGGCATCCGCCAGTGCCTGCAACTGGTCGCGTTGCAGGGCTTGCACCGGGCTGTCGCTGGGCAGTTGGTCGGCCTCCTTGCCCATTCCCCAGACCAGTAATTGATGACCGCTGTCCTGAGTAAAGCGGGCAAAGCGGGTGGCGGTTTGGGGGCTGGCACCATCGCCCATCAGCAGCAGGGTGCCCGGGACTCTGGCATCGTGGAGCATTCGAGCAATCACCGGAATGCTGGCTTCGGGCAGTTTGCCCGGGCGGGGCATCATATCGCTGACCAGGGCATCGAGGAAGTTGCGGATAATCTCGGCGTCGTTGGTCAGGGGGATCACGCTGTGGGCACTGCCGGCGTAGACAATCAATCCGGTGCGGGCGCCCTGACGCTGTTGTAACAGGTCGCCGATCTTCTGCTTGGCGCGACTCAGGCGGCTGGGCTGGATGTCGGTCTGGTTCATGGTCTGCGACAGATCCAGGACGATCACCAGCGCGCTTTCATCCTGCACCAGGGGGCTCGTCTGACGCTGCCAGCTGGGGCCGGCCATTGCCAGTACGCCGATCAGGCTGGTGAGTATGGCCAGATTGAGCGGATTGAATCGGCGCTGCTGGTCATCCCCCTGCACCAGTGCTTGCAGCAGGTGCGGGGCGATAATGGTGCGCCATTGGGCACCGTTATCCCGATGCTGGCGCAGAAACAAGAGCAGCCAAAAGAGAGGCGGCAGGGCCAGCAGCCACCAGGGGCGTAGCAGGTGAAAGTCGCTCAGGGCGGCCAGATCAAGCATGGGATTGGGCTCGTTGCTGGCGCCACAGACGCCAGCGCTGGCTGCTAAAAAACACCAGATAGAGCACCAGTACGGCGCCCATCGGGTACTGGTGCAAAGCCTGACGTGGCCGGTAACTCAGTGATTCGAAACGCTGGGGCTCGAGCTGATTGATGCGCTGGTAAACCCGCGCCAGCTGGTGGCGGTCCAGGGCCTGAAAATACTCGCCGCCGGTGAGCGCTGACATGCGCTCCAGAGTCTCGATATCCAGCGCTTTTTCGCCCACTGTGGCGGGATCGCCGATGGCGATGGTGTAGAGGGTGATCTCGTAAGCAGCGGCCACTTTGGCTGCGTCGATCGGTGGTACCTTGCTGCCAGTGTCGTTGCCATCGGTGAGCAGAATCAACACCCGGTCCGGGCTATCGCTATTGGCGAAGCGCTTTAACGCCAGGCCGATGGCATCGCCGAGCCCGGTACTCAATCCGGCCATGCCGATATCGGTCTCCTCCAGCAGTTGCAGCCAGGTGGTCAAATCCTCGGTAAAGGGGGTCTGCAGGAAAGGGCGGTCGCCGAACACGATCAGCCCCAGGCGATCGCCGCTGCGCTGGCGGACGAAATCTCGCAGCACTGACTTGACCGCGCTGAGGCGGTCGATGCGCTTGCCCTGGGCGTCGGTAAAGTCGTCGGCCTGCATCGAGCCCGACAGATCCACCGCCACCATCAGGTCGCGCCCCGCTTTGTGCTGGACCACCGGCTCGCCCACGTATTCGGGTTTGGCCAGGGCGATCACCAGCAGCGACCAGGCGACGATCAACATCAGTCGCTGGATACGCCGTCGCTGCAGTACCACCGCGCCCTGGCTGGGTTGCTGGCGGGTGAGCTCGACCAGGCGCTGGAAGAAAGGCACCTGCAGCGAACTCTGACGTTCTTTGTGCGGGCGAAACAGGCGGTTGACCAGCGGTGGCAACAGCAGGGCAAGAAACATCCAGGGGGCCGCAAATTCAATCATGATGATGGGGTCCGCCGGGTGGACGCTGGTGGGTACGAATCCAGTGTCGGGCCATCTCGCTCAGTTGCCGGGCCTGTTGGGCGTCGATGGTCTGGTGGCTGGGCGGGGCGTAGTCGAGGGTGAGCATAAGCCGGCCCAGGTCACCGCAAAAGGGCGGGCCCGGGTACTGGGCGTCGAGAAACTCAAGCCAGCGTTCTCCGCTCAGAGAAGCCACCTGTGCCCTGGGAAAGGCCTGCAGGGCCGTGGCTTTCAATAGCAACGGAATCTGTCTGGCCAATGCTCGGGGGGACTCGGTGTGCCGGCGACACTGTTTAAGCTGGTGCAGCGCCTGTCGGCGATAACGATTGCACCACCAGTGTCGAAGCCCTTTATAGGCCAGATAACCGAGCAACAGCACTAACAGGCCGGCGAGCAGGGCCCAGCCACCGGTCTGAGGGGCCCAGGAAACCGGTGGCGGTAGCTGAACCTCCTCGATGCCGTGCAGCAGATAGTTGCCGAAGGTGGCCGGGTCTACGGGCGCTTGGTTATCCATCGCCGGTCTCCATGGTCAACGGCCTCCCAATGCCTGGCGCAGTTGCTGCTGGACTGGAGCCAGGGTATCGACGGCAATCACCGGTACGGCGTAGTGTTCGAGTTCGGCGCGCAACCGGTCCAGATGACCGGCAAAATCATCACTATAGCGTTGCTGTAGTTGGCGCTGGGCCGCGTCGACCTCCAGTTGCCAACGACCATCGCCAACCACCAGACGTTGTGCGGGCAGCTGCTGCTCAAGGGGGTCGAAAATCAGCGGAACGATCAGGTCGTTGTGGCGGGTCAGGCCTTTGATGTGTTTGACGCTGGTGGGGCTCCAGCCGCACATATCGCTGATGATCACCACCAGATAGTCGTGGCCGCAACGCCGTGCGGCGGTGAGCAGTACGGTATCCAGCTGGCTGGTGTTGATACCGGATTGGGGCTGGGCGCGGTTAGGGCGGACGGCGCTGAGGGCGTGATTCATCCGCAACCCCTGATGCAGCAGTTGCATCACCGCCCGCTGGCTACGCTGGGGGCGCACCTCGCGAATTTCATGGTCGTTAAACAGCAGCGCGCCGACCCGGTCGCCACTGGCCAGGGTGCGCCAGGCGGCGAGGGCGGCGACCTCCAGCGCTGTTACCGATTTCATGCGCTCGCGAGAGCCGAAAAACATCGAGCGCCGCTGGTCGATCAGTAACAAGATATTGCGCTCGCGTTCCTCGGTATAGGTTCGCACATGAGGGGTTTGGGTGCGGTTGGTCACCTTCCAGTCGAGGTTGCGGATGTCGTCACCCGGACGATACTGGCGCAGCTCTTCAAAATTCAGCCCCCGGCCCCGCAGGCGCGAACTGTGTCGCCCGGCGAGCACGCTGGAGAGGGGCTGGGTGGGAAGCAGGCTGAAACCATGGGCCTGGTGTTGCAGTGCGACCAGCTGTTTCAGGTTGGCGTAAATTCGGTGGTCAGCGTGCGCAGGGTTCGCCATGGTTGGAACTCGCCTAGGCCACGGCAACCTGGCGCACCAGTTCGGCAATGACCCGGTCGCTGTCGATGCCTTCGGCCAGGGCCTCGTAACTGAGCCGGATGCGGTGGCGCAGCACCGGTGCCACCACGGCGCGCACATCGTCGGGGTCGACAAACTCCCGGCCCTGCAACCAGGCCTGGGCGCGGGCGGTGCGGTCGAGCGCGATGGTTGCCCGTGGGCTGGCGCCGGTATCTATCCAGCTGGCCATGGGGGAATCGGTATAGCGCTGGGGGTGTCGAGTGGCCATCACCAGCGCCACCATATAATCCTCGACGCTCTCGGCCACATGCAGTTGGCGAATGGCCTCGCGAGCCGCGAGAATGGTTTGCGGTTCGATCTCAGGCCGAGTCTGGTCGCTCGTTGGTTGCTCTTCGGCGCGCACCAGGCGCATGATGGTGCGCTCGGCATCATCGTCGGGGTAGTCGATGGCCACCTTCATCAGGAATCGATCCATCTGGGCTTCGGGCAAAGGGTAGGTGCCCTCCTGCTCTATGGGGTTCTGGGTCGCGAGCACCATAAAGAGCTCGGGCAGCGGGTAACTGGTGCCTGCCACCGTAACCTGACGCTCTTCCATAGCCTCGAGTAGTGCCGACTGCACCTTGGCCGGTGCCCGGTTGATCTCATCGGCCAGTACCAGACTGGCGAAGATGGGGCCTGGGGCAAAGGTGAGGGTCTGGTGTTCGCCATCCTGGTGGTAGATCTCGGTACCGGTCACATCCGAGGGCAGCAGGTCGGGGGTAAACTGGATACGACCGAGTTCGACATTGAGAGCTGTGGCCAGGGTTTTGATGGCCCGGGTCTTGGCCGTACCGGGCAAGCCTTCCAGCAGCAGATTGCCGTTGCAGAGCAGGGCCAGCAGGAGTTTGTCCACCAGGTCGGACTGACCAATCAGGGCGGCGTTCATTTGTTGTTGAATCTGTTTCAGTTGAGCATGCAGTTCCATTCCATCGATCCTTGTCGATATTCAAGCCACGATCGACGCACAAATCAGTGACGCGGGTCGAGTGGCTGCACAGGCCGGGTACAGACGGTTGGAGAAAATCAAAGGGCCCGCAGGGTTGACCTGCGAGCCTTGGGTTTTACTTGCCGTCTGACTTGTTCAGGAAATGCTTGTACACCGCTTCTATCGACCAGGAACCTGTGGGCTGGCTCGGGGGGTACTGTTTGAAGGTAGCGAGGAACTGTGCCGTAGTTGCCAGCCCGCGATAGATCTGCGGTGCCTTATCGATCATCCAGTCGTAATAAGAGTTGGAGTTATACTCGGCCCGCCCCCAGGGGTCACGACGAAGATGAGCTATCTTGGGCAATCGTAGCACGGTGAAGGGTTCGGCCCAGAGCGCAAGGGTCTTGCCGCGGTTTTCGGCGTAAATCAGCTTCCAGTCGCCGATGCGCACGCCAACCGGGAAGCCCTCATCATTGAGATAGTGAAATACCTGGCGGGGGGATTGCTTCTCCTCACCGGTTAGATGAGGCAGCAGGTTGTAGCCATCGAGGTGCAGTTTGGCGGTCTTGTTGCCGACGCGTTTACCCTTGAGCAGTTCCTGTTTCAGGTTAGGCTCGCCCACCGCGGCGGCGATGGTTGGCATCCAGTCAAGGTGCGATATGATCTCGTTGGAGATAGTGCCGGCGGGAATTTTGCCGGGCCAGCGTACCATGGCCGGTACTCGATAGGCGCCTTCCCAGTTGCTGTTTTTCTCACCGCGGAAGGGGGTGATGCCGGCGTCTGGCCAGGTATTGAAGTGCACGCCGTTGTCGGTGGAGTAGAACACCAGAGTATTGTCGGCGATCTTCAGCTCGTCGAGTTGGGTCAGCATTTCACCTACCAGCTCATCATGGGCAACCATGACATCGTTGTAGAAACCCTGACCAGACTTGCCGAGGTGTTTGGCCGCCGGGTGAGTGCGAAAATGCATGCCGGTGGTGTTGAGCCAGACAAAGAAAGGGGTGTCGCTTTTGACCGACTTGTCGATAAATCTTTTCGCCGCCGCGACAAACTCTTCATCGCTGGTTTCCATGCGCTTACGGGTCAGAGGGCCGGTATCTTCGATTTTGCCATCGGCAAAAGAGTGCAACACGCCACGGGGGCCGAAGCGCTTTTTAAAGGCAGGATCCTGAGGGTAATCCGGGTCTTCCGGTTCCTCTTCGGCGTTAAGGTGGTAAAGGTTGCCGAAAAACTCGTCGAAACCATGGTTGGTGGGCAGGTGTTCATCCCGATCCCCCAAATGGTTCTTGCCAAACTGGCCTGTGGCATAGCCCTTGGTTTTAAGGAACTCGGCGATGGTGATGTCGCGGTCCTGAATACCCTCTTTGGCCCCGGGCAGGCCAACCTTGGTCAGTCCGGTACGTAAACCGGATTGTCCGGTGATAAAGGAAGATCGGCCCGCGGTGCAGCTCTGGTCGCCATAATAGTCGGTGAAGCGAACACCCTCGTTGGCGATGCGATCGATATTGGGGGTGTGGTAACCCATGATACCGTCGCTGTAGGCGCTGATATTGGTGATGCCAATGTCATCGCCCCAGATGACCAATACATTGGGCTGTTCGTCGGCGGTTACCTGAGTGCTGGCTAACGCCAGACTGAGTGCTGCCAGGGTGTATTTGATGGGTAACATAGAGTCGTCCTTTTGCTGAATCCTCAGGCAGGCGTCTTATTTTTATAGCCCACCGAGTGTCATGCTGCATCGATATTGACTCACCGATACAAACCATAGTTAGAGTAAAGGCTCTAACTATGGTTGTCGTCACTCTTCCGGTTGATCTTGTCCTTCAGGTCATTCTTGTCGTTGGTGTTAATTAAACGGAGTCGACCATGTCAATGCGATGAAACCTGGTCGAGCTATTTGGTTGCCTCTGAGGGGGGCAATCGGGCGCAACTGGGAGCTTACACCCCTTCCAGAATAAACAATGTGCACTCGGCATTGGCCTGGCGCATCAGCTTGGCCGGGGCGTACTCCTCCGAGTCCAGTAAAGCCTGTGCGCTTTGGACATCGGGAAACTCGATAATCACGATGCGGGTTGGATCCCATAGCTTGTTCTCTTGCACGTCCATGGCGCCACCCCGGGCGCGATAGATACCGCCAAATTTTTCCACAATGGGCTTGGCTCGTAACTTATATTCCTCATAAGCCGTGGGGTTATTGATTTTGGTATCCACAATCAGATAAGCGCTCATCACTGGGTCTCCGGGTTGGTCGGGGGCTAACAGAAGCGATGGATCATCGCTGTCGCAATAAAGAAGCAAAAGCCACGGTATGTCGCCACCGATCAGGAAGCAAGAAGACTAATGACATATTTATCCCAGCTTCGTAAGATAGCCCCATGCGATTTTTACATCTGCTCACAGGACTCGACCGGCCATGGAGTTGGTACCTTTTGTTTGGCCTTACAAGCAGTGGCTATAGCCGCCGGTTTCTGACGAAAAGCGATTGTTTGTTATTTTTTATGTTCTGTGCTTTTTCCTGCCGGGCTGTTATTGAGTTTTGGACTCTTCCCTTGATACGACGGTATTCATTGCAGAGCGATCGTCCCCTTTTCTATTTCGTTGATTGTGGTGCTGAAGCTGTGGTGCAGCTCAGATCTGATGGACGAAACCTGTTTAAAAAAACTTTAGGATCCTATTCTTATGCAACATATCGTCGTAGTCGGTGGAGGTGCCGGGGGACTTGAGCTGGTTACCCGATTGGGAAGAGCGCTAGGTCATCGAAAAGGCAAGCAGGCCCGGGCACGGGTAACCCTGATCGATCGCCACCATACCCATCTGTGGAAACCCCTGTTGCACGAAGTGGCGGCGGGAACCCTGGACTCGGGTATCGATGAAGTCAGCTACAGTGCCCATGGCTACAAACATGGTTTTGATTTTAAATTGGGCCGGGTGTGTGACCTGAATCGTCAGACCAAAACATTGCAGCTGTCGCCGCTGTACGATGAGCAGAGCCAGCAGCTGATTCTGCCAGCGCGAGAGGTGCAATACGATATTCTGGTGATGGCGGTGGGCAGTGTCAGTAATGATTTTGGCATTCCGGGTATCGCCGATCATTGTGTTTTTCTCGATTCCCCCCAGCAAGCCCAGGGCTTCCACCGGCAATTTCTCGCCAAGGCGCTGCAACTGGATTCTCGTTTGCAAACCCATGACAGGGCCGCCGAAACGCCCGCCGATCGAATCGACGTTGCGATTGTCGGCGGCGGTGCCACGGGCGTTGAGCTGTCGGCAGAGCTGATCAACGCCCTGGAGTTGCTCAATGTGTACGGCCATCGCTGCCTGAAACCCGAGCACCTGCGTATTCGATTAATCGAGGCCGGTCCTCGGTTGTTGCCTGCCCTTTCGCCGCGTATCTCTTCAGCCGTTAAAACCACGCTTGAGCAGTTAGGTGTGGAAGTTTTGCTGGACACCCCGGTGGTTCGTGCCGACGCTAATCAGTTGGTGCGTAAAGAGGGTGAACCGGTACGTGCCGATCTGATGGTTTGGGCGGCGGGGGTAAAAGCCCCCGAGTTTCTCTCGCAGTTGGACGGTTTGGAGAATGAGCGTGGTAACCAGCTAAAGGTGAAGGCGACGCTGCAAACCACCCTGGACGATTCTGTTTATGCCCTGGGGGATTGCGCTGCCTTTGCGCTGGGCGATGGCCGTTTCGTGCCACCGAGAGCCCAGTCTGCGCATCAGATGGCCACGGTTGTTTATGGCAATATCCTCAGGCAACTGGAGGGTAAAGCGCTCAAGGCATTCAAGTATCAGGACCGGGGCTCGTTGGTATCGATCAGCCGGTTCAGTGCGGTAGGCACCCTGATGGGCAATCTGACCAGGGGCTCTCTGTTTGTCGAAGGGCGTATGGCTCGTTTGATGTATCTGTCATTATATCGCCTGCATCAGCTCGCTTTGCACGGCTGGTTTCGTACCGCCTTATTGTCTTTGTCGGGACGAATTAATCGTGCGTTGCGACCGCGTTTGAAATTGCATTAATCATCGGTTATCGATCGAGACAGAGTAGCAGGCGGTTAAACCCGTCAGGGAGAAATAGGTGAAGCGACTAGGGATTATCGGTGGCATGAGCTGGGAGTCGACCCAGAGCTATTACCGTTTGTTGAATCAGGGGGTAAAGGCACAGTTGGGCGGTCTGCATTCGGCCGACCTGCTACTGCACAGCGTGGATTTTTCACCGATCGCCGAACTTCAGGCGCAGGGCGCCTGGGAAACGCTCGGCCAGCAGTTGTGTGAGAGTGCTTCACTTTTGCAGGCGGCTGGGGCTGCAGGCGTGTTGATCGCAACCAACACCATGCATCGGGTGGCCGATCAGGTGGAGCAGGTACTGGACGTGCCTTTGTTGCACATTGCCGATGCCACAGGCCAGGCTCTGCAAGAAGCCGGGATTCAGCGGGTTGGTTTACTGGGCACCGCCTTCACCATGGAGCAGCAGTTTTATCGAGGGCGATTGGAGCAACGTTTTGGTCTGGAGGTTCTGGTGCCGCAGGAGAACGATCGTGCTCTGGTGCATCGGGTAATTTATGACGAGCTCTGTCAGGGGGTAATGAACGACGGTTCACGTCAGCAGTACCAGCAAGTGATTGGGGGGCTGCAAGAGGTGGGAGCGGAAGCGATTATTCTCGGCTGTACTGAAATAGGGCTATTGATTAAGTCGGGTGATGTGGATTTGCCGCTGTTCGATACTACGGCGATTCATTGCCAACAGGCGGTGGAGTTTATGTTGGCATCATGAGGGCTCTTAGGTTGCGGATCAAGAGACTATGAGTTCGTGCGTTGATGGCGCATAACGTTACCCAGTGCACAGTTTTTTTGCCCAAGTCAATGCCTGTAGTAGCCTCTGCTATGCTGGATAGGAGTAAGTACAGGTAAGAGAACCACTCTCTATTATGAATTGGGCTCGTTTTGTCTGGGTATTGTTCCTTCTGGTTATGCCTGGTATTGCTTTGCCAGAAAGCGCCAACGACGGCAGTGCTGAGGACCGCCCGCTGGTTATTATTGCCCATGAAAGACCGCCCTGGCATTTTGTTGATGCGACGGGAAAGGTAGTTGGTATCTGTGTCGATATCGTCGATGCTATTTTTGCCGAGATGGGGCTGGAGTATGAAGTCGTCGATGTCAATTGGGCGCGAGCCTGGCGAATGGCGGAAGAGGGCGATGGCGAAGCTATTTTCAGCACGTCGCGCAAAACGCCCAGAGAGCCCTATCTGTATTATCCCCAGACCGACATGTGGGTGTCTTCATTCAGCTTCTTTGCCTTGAAGAGCAATGCCCAACGTTTTCCCTATGGCACCTTTGAAGCGATTGCCAATAGTAAAGAAACAATAGTGATCGAGCGAGGTGCTTCTTATAATCCGGCTTTTTGGCGCTGGTTTCCCAATAACGATGGTGACGAATACTACGATCCGGATGCGTTAGTCACAGGGAACTACAACTCCAATTTGATTGCCGTAAAGGAGTTCGGTCAGGCGTTGAAGATGGTGGCCCTGGGGCGAGCGACCTTCACGTTGGAGGATCGAATAACAGGGCTTTATCTCAGTCAGCTGTCGGGGCTGGACGACATTGTTGCCTATGAGCACAGCCTGTTTTCCAAGGGTTACCCGATGCCTTTTATTCGTAACTCGAATTACCCGCAGCTGGAACAAATAGCGACGGAGTTTGAACGGCGCCTGAGGGTGCTAAAAAACGATGGCCGTTATCAGACGATAGTGAACCGCTGGTTGCCGCAAGCCGGGCAACCATCACCCTGATAACCATGTCGATTATGAGAGGGGTGGATGCCGCCGTTAAGGGACGGCATCCGTCAGCATGAAACGACGGGCAAAGGCTTGATCGCTTACAGGTCAGCGACAATGTCCTTGCTGAAACTCTTCTCGCAGTACTTGCACTTCAGCTGCACATCATTGGTTTTTTGCTTGACGGTAAAGTGACTGTTGACCGGCTCGCTGTGTGAAATGCAGTTGGAGTTGGGGCAATCGAAAGCGGCCTCGACCACATCAGGAATCGACATGGCAAACTTGTCTTTGACCACGTAGTTTTCGATCACGTTGATGGTTGCACTGGGTGCAAACAGTGACAGTTGGCTCGCTTCGCTTTCCGTGAAAAGGCGATTCTCAACCTTGATCAGGTCTTTCAGCTCAAGATCTTTACTGGGCAGGTTAAAGCCCACGGTGATCTTTTCCTTGAGTTCTACCAGTTGCAGCTGCTTGAGGATTTTGATGCCCTGACCGGCCGGGATATGATCAATCACGGTCCCGGTTTTAATTGCTTCTACCTGTAATTTATTCGCCATGATGTGACTCCCCTAGATATCTTCGTTCAGTACCAGTGCCAGCAATGCTTCGCGGGCATAGACCCCGTTTTCCGCCTGCTCGAAATAGTAGGCATAGGGGGTGCGATCCACTTCGACGGCAATCTCGTCGACCCGTGGCAGGGGGTGCAAAATTTTCAGGTTGTCTTTTGCGCCGTTCAGGGTTTCGAGGTTGAGAATGTACTTGGCAGCCATGTGTTTGAATTCGGTTTCATCGAAACGCTCTTTCTGGACTCGAGTCATATAGATGATGTCCGCATCATCCACGACGCCTTCGATACTGTCGCAGCGCTGATAGCTGATACCTTTCTCGTCCAGATCGTCGGTCAGGTACTCGGGCATGCCCAGAGCTTCGGGGGATATAAACGAGAAGCGGCAACCAAATTCGGCCAGCGCCTGGGTCAGCGAGTGAACGGTACGGCCGTATTTGAGATCGCCAACAAAAGCGATGTGCAAACCGTCCAGGGTGCCCTGGCATTCGTAGATGCTGAACAGATCGAGCAGAGTCTGGGTCGGGTGCTGGTTGGAACCGTCACCACCGTTGATCACCGGTACTGAGGAAAACTCGGAAGCTAGTCGCGCGGCACCTTCCTGAGGATGACGCATCACCAATGCATCCGCGTAGGAGCTGATCACCTTGACCGAATCGGCCAGGCTTTCGCCTTTTTTGGCCAGCGAAGTATTGCCCCCATTGTCAAAACCGATAAAGGTGCCACCGAGGCGTTGGATAGCGGTTTCGAAAGAAAGCCGGGTACGGGTTGAGGCTTCGAAGAAGCAACTGGCGATGACTCGATTCTTGAGTAAGCGGGTATCGGGTGCTTGTTTCAGCTTGGCAGCGGTTTTTACGATCAGTTCCATTTCGTCCCGGCTGAGATCGGGAATGGAGATAATGTGCTTTTTATAGAGGGGGTTGGCCATAGTGTTAACTCACTCTCGCGGGTGTATCAAAAAAGCAAAAAAAAGCCCCTGGGTAAGGGGCTTTGCTAAATAGGGTTACTACGGAAAACAACGACCTTGCGAGCGCGATTGCAGCGCTGGCAGCCTGATATGGTGTCGAGTCGGGTCATTGATTTCCTGTTTGCTGAA
Organism: Aestuariirhabdus haliotis; assembly: GCF_023509475.1. NCBI lineage: Bacteria > Pseudomonadati > Pseudomonadota > Gammaproteobacteria > Oceanospirillales > Aestuariirhabdaceae > Aestuariirhabdus > Aestuariirhabdus haliotis. The sequence continues at coordinate 16,471 of NZ_JAKSDZ010000021.1, forward strand.
CGTTTTGGCAAGGATAATTGCACAAAATTTGGCGCATTGTACTCCCACGCCGGTAAAGTTCAAGTCGTATCGCTGATCCATCATAGAGTATCTCCCTGGCAGCGGCCAGTTACCCACTAATCGAGCAATACATACAGCCCCATGGCGACAAACAGGCAAGCAGCAACAGCGCGGATAATATTCAGGGGCAGGCGGTCGGCGGCGAAATGACCCAGTAATACGACGGGAACGTTGGCCAGCAGCATACCCAGGGTGGTACCGGCGATTACCATCAGGGTGTCGCTGAACTGGGCGGCCAGGGCGACGGTCGCGACCTGGGTTTTGTCGCCGATCTCGGCAAGGAAAAACAACACCAGGGTGGCGACGAAGGCACCGTGGCGGTACCAGCCGGCATCTTCCTCATCCATCGAGTCGGGAACCAGAGTCCAGGCGGCGATGGCGAAGAAGGACAGGCCCAGTGTCCAGCGTAAAACCTCGGGTGAAAACTGGCTGCTGACCCAGGCACCGATGGCTGCCGCCAGTGCGTGGTTGGCAACCGTGGCCAGCAGGATACCGAATATGATTGGCCAGGGTTTGCGAAACCGGGCCGCGAGTAACAGCGCGAGTAGCTGGGTTTTATCGCCAATTTCGGCCAGGGCCACGATCAAGGTGGATAGGGACAATGCTTCCATCTGGGGTCCTTGTGAAATCCAGGGGGTTTTAGAGATGACTATCAGGCAGAGGGTACTGCCATGGTTGCCGACATTAGTACGGGTATTGACCGGGCCGGACTGACAAAAACGGGTCTCTCATTAATCCGTTTCAGGCGCCGGGCAGGGTGTAAACGCGAACGGCCTGGCTTTTACCCCGAATGCTTATTTTGCCCAGCTCGCGAAAGCGTTGATCGGGGATTTGCTGCACGCTGGATTCGGACAACATAAGACGGGTGCCGTACTCCTTGTTCAGCGCTTCCAGTCGCGAGGCGAGGTTTACTGCATCGCCGTGCACGGTGTAATTCTGGCGTTTGGGGGCGCCCACGTTACCGGCGATGACCTCGCCGCTATTGATGCCGATACGGCAATGCAGGCTTTGCTCATTGAAACGCTCCTGTTCGGTGCGCATCAATACACGCCGGGCCGCATTGAGGGCTCGAAGTGCATGGTCGGGCTGAGGGTTGGGGATATTAAAAATCGCCAGTACGGCATCCCCCTGGAACTGGGTGATGATGCCGCCCTCTCTTTCCAGCTCTTCAGCCACCATGGAAAAGAACGCATTCAGTGTGGTGATCAGTTGTTCCGGTGACAGGCGTTCGGACAGACTGGTGAAACCTTCCAGGTCGACAAAGAAAATGGTGGCCAATTCCTCCTGGGGGGCCAGCTCCCCTTCCTGTTTGACCAGGCGCCGGGCAATATCGGCGGGTACATATTGGCCAAACAGGTTACGCATTTTTTCATTTTGTCGCAGGCTGTCGGTCATACGGTTATAAGCCGTAGCGACCTGGTCAAACTCCTTGATGGAGCTCCCCTGAATGGTTTCGATATCATCAAGCTGAGATTCTTCAATCGCCTCAAAGCCCTCGGCAATACGAGTGAAGCGCTGCCCCAGGCGGCGACTGAAGCTCCAGCACAAAAACACAAACAGCAACAGCATCAAGGCACTGAAAACAACCTGCAGGATGAGCGCCCGGAACTCACTGCTCAGTGCCTGGTTGGAGACCATCATACCCAGGGTTATCGGTACCTCGGAATAGGTGCGAACTTCTGAGTAGATATAGATCCAGGGTTGATCGTTGATGTAGACCAGGTGGCTGTTCATGCCTGCCGGTAGTTGCAAATCGGTGGCATAACGCTCGCTTGACCAGATCTTGCTGATCGGATGCTCGTCGAGGCTGGCAATATCCAGTAAGGGGTTTTTCTCTGACGGCGTCACATGGGGGACGCTAAAGGAGGAAGCCAGTAATTTCTGTTTGCCCAGCAGCATGAAATACTCGGTATGCTCACCCGCATATTGCGATAGATGCTCATTAAGTTGCTGAACGTCGATGGCGGTTAATAACATGCCCTTGCGGCCATCGGGTAGATATACCATCCGGGTCACGGGGATGATGCGTATGCCATCGGAGGTGAACTCGGCATCCCCCCAAAGAACCGTCTCGATTTTGCTGGGAGTTGAAAAGAAAGGTTCAAGGGATGTCGTTTGCTGCCAGTTATGGGTGAAAAACAGGGCGTTTTCGCGCTCATATATCTGCATTTCGTACTGGTCATTGATATAGGCCATGCCATAAACCTGGGGCAGTGCCGACAGCGAACCGGAAAGGCTGGCTTCCATTTTGATCGGCTCGTCAGGAGAGATATGGCCCTCTTGCATCAATTGGGCGATATAGTCGAGCTGGGCATTGATCGGCTGCAGGTAGTTTTTAATCTCACTTTGCAAGTTGCCCAGGGCCGAATTGGCGAGCTGGCTGACGAGATTAAAGGTGTTCGATCGGGTGGTATTAACCCCGATGACGGAGACGGTAATAACCGCCACGATCATCAGAAAACCGAAGCCAACGCTGAGCAAGGTGGTGATCGATATTTGGCGGGGCATGATTGTCCGTAATTCAACTCGGGTCCGTGATGCAAGCGCTGATCCCGCTCGTAACCTGGATACTAAAGCATACCCAAACGAGAAGGCGTCCTGCGCTTATTATAGGCACAGAAGCTTTCGGGAATCATCGCCGCCCCCGGATTAATTGATCGTTTTGCTGACCCGGTCAAGCAAGTAAACCACCGAGTGATAGGGAATGCCGCTATGATGGGAGAGCCCTATTTCGCAGGTTCTGCTGGTGGACACCCCCTCGACGCAATCGGCGGGCAGTTGCCCCTTAAGGGTTGAAAGGGCGGCCTGGTTGAGTTCGGGGAGCGAAAAGCCTTTGTCGCCGGCGAAACCGCAACAGGTGATCTCTTCGGGTACGAACGCTCGCTTGGCACAGCGTTGAACCAACTCGGTCAGCAGAGTTCCATGGCCCAGGCGTTGGGTGCTGCAGGTAATGTGCACGGCGATGGTTTCATCGACCGGAGTAATCTGCAGGCGTTCGAGCAGGTAACGATGGATAAACTGCAGCGGCTCGAACAGTTGCAGTCGTGAATCCAACGGGCCGTTTTTGGCTCTTAGTACGCAAGGGCTGGTGTCGCAATAGATCGGATATTCGCCCTGCTTGCTGGCCTCGAGCATGGCGCTTTGCCAGCGTTCGAGCATCTGCTGTGCCTGTTGTGCCATGCCTTTGCTGGCGAAGGGTTGGCCGCAGCACAGGTCGCTGAGTTGCTCGGGGATGATGACAAAAAAACCGGCCTTGTTGAGCAACTCGATGGTTTTCTGACTCAGAGGTGTGCGTTCCTGTTCGCCTCTGGCCGGGCCCATGACCTGGCTGGCGCAGCTGGGCAGATAAACCACGCGGGGCGCGTTGTCAGCCAGCCCAAGGTTAAAAGCGGGTTGCTTGCGAATCGCGGGGGCGGCCGATGGCATGGAGGGGGTCCATTGTTGCACGGCACCGCCACTGAGTTTGTGGGCGGCTTTGGTAACCCGGCTCATCAAAGTCGTGCCCAGTACCCGGTGGGTGCCATCGGCAATCGCCAGGGTAGTGCGTGTGGTGTTACTCAGGGTGCTGAAATGGTCAGCCATCCATTGTGCCTTGCCCTGATGACGCTCGTTACGTTGTTGACGAAGCTTTAACGTGAGGTCCCCGGTATTGATGCCGACCGGGCAACGCAGCGAACAGAGTCCGTCGACGGCGCAGCTGTCGATGCCCTGGTATTGATAATCCTTGAGCAGTTCTGCCAGCCGCTCGGGGTCGCTGTTGTCGCGCTGCAAATGCTGGATCTCACGCCACAGAACAATGCGTTGGCGCGGCGTGATGGAGAGTTTGGCCGCCGGGCAAACCGACTCGCAAAAGCCGCACTCGATGCATTTATCCACCAGTTCGTCAGCCGCCGGTAGCTGCTTGAGATTCTCCAGGTGGGCCTGGGGGTTGTCGTTGATAATGACGCCCGGATTCAGCAAGCCTTCGGGGTCGAACAGCTGCTTGAGCCGTTGCATCAGTTGGTAGGCGTCGCTGCCCCATTCGAGTTCTACGTAAGGTGCCATATTGCGGCCGGTGCCGTGTTCGGCTTTTAGCGAGCCGCCAAACTCGACTGCGACCAGTTGCGATACTTCGTCCATAAAATCGCTGTAACGAGTGACTTCCTCATCGGTAGAAAAATCCTGGGTGAAGACGAAGTGCAGGTTACCTTCCAGCGCATGGCCAAAAATAATCGCCTCGCTGTAATGATATTTTTCGAACAGGGCTTCCAGCTTGCGAACCCCTTCGGCCAGGTGCTCGATCGGAAATGCCACGTCTTCGATGATCACTGTGGTGCCGGTTTCCCGTACCGCGCCGACGGCCGGGAACAGGCCCTTGCGAATCGCCCAGAGTTTGCCGTACTGCTCGGGATCGTCGGTGAAGTCGATCGATTGCAACGGGGCAAATTCTTTTAGAACTTCATTGATGATCGTGATCTGTTGTTGCAGTTCTTTGGAACACCCGGCGCCGGTTTCAATCAGCAGGGCGGTCGCATCGGGGCCCAGGTTGGCAATAAAGTCGGGCATGCCCGGTTGGCCTTCGACACTGGCCAGGGCGCGTCGATCCATCAGCTCCACGGCAGACACCGGGGCGGATTTTACCGCGGTTACGGCCTTGCATGCGGTTTCAATATCCGCCAGGAGAATCAGGCAGGAGGCTTTGCAAGAGGGTTCTTCGACGGTTCGGTAACTGATTTCGGTCATGCAGCCCAGGGTGCCTTCGGAGCCGATCATCAGGTGTTGCAGAATGTCGATGGGATCGTCGAAATCGAGCAGGGCGTTAAGGCTGTAGCCGGTCGTGTTTTTCAGTCGATATTTATGCCGAATGCGCTCGGACAGCTCCCGGTTATCGGCGGTTTGTTGGGCCAGCTTTTTAAGTTCCTCAAGCAGTGGCACATGGCTCGCTCGGAAGGCATCGCGACTGAGTGCATTGCGAGAATCCAGCAAGGCGCCATCGCTGAGGATCACTCGCATGCCGGCCAGGGTATGGTAACTGTTGTTGGCGGTACCACAGCACATGCCACTGGCATTGTTGGCCGCAATGCCGCCGATCTTGCAGCTGTTAATGGAAGCGGGGTCGGGGCCGATTTTACGCCCCAGTGGTGCTAGCCAGGCATTGGCCTGAGCGCCGATCACGCCCGGTTGTAAATGGATAAGCCGGCCGTCGTCTTCGATGCGGTGTCCTTGCCACTGTTGGCCCAATCGGACCAGAATCGAATCACTGATGGCTTGTCCCGACAGGCTGGTACCCGCGGCCCTGAAGGTAACCGGCAAATGGTGCTCGCGGGCATGGTTAAGTACCGACTGAATCTCCTCCTCGCTAGCGGCTTCCACCACAATACGCGGGGTCAAGCGATAGAAGCTGGCGTCGGTGCCAAACGCCAGGGTTCGCAGAGGATCGGTAATTAATCGATCTGCGGGAATGGATGCGTTGATTTGTTGATAAAACCGCTGGTAGGCGAGGGGTAATGATTTGTGCATGGTTCAGGCGGTTTCCAAATCGTTGATCAAAAGCACCACCAGTTCCTTGGGCCCGTGGGCACCGTAGGCGAGTGTTTGTTGTATATCGGCGGTTTTTGATGGGCCGGATATCAGCAGGGCGTTGGTCGGCAGCTGGTTGTGCCACTGCTCCTCGGCCATCACTTCGGCGAAGCTGTTATGAATGGTCGAAGCGCGCAGCAGAATAAAATGTACGGGCGGCACCAGGGAAGTCAGGCGAGGTTCTTCGGGAGTCGGCCAGACAATAATCGAACCGGTGGCCGCAATGCCGCCTCTCGAACCGGTCAGCGAGGCGTCGGTATGATGAAACAGATCGAACTTGTAGTCTTCGACCGGTCGCCCGGCGTCATTGAGTTCGGGTGTTTTATCCATCGCTTGCCAGTCCGTTTGAAGCTGTTTGCCATGGGCGGTGTTTGCGCCATAGAGCAGGTTGCCCAGTTGTTTTTGTTGCATCAGTTGCAGTAATAGCTGGGGCCAGCCGGTCTCGCTGGTGCTATGCACCTCGGTATGCACCGTCCGCATCATTTCACACAGGCGCTCAACCCGCTCCCGCGGACTGTATTGATACCGCTCGGTCACCACGCGGCGATCTTCATGTTGCCGATGCAACTCGGTGGTCTCGCTGTTCGTTAACGCCTGGTTGAGACGCTGGAGGATTCGATCTCGATGGCTCATGAAGAGGTATCCTTCTGCGTGCGTTGTTTGATCATCTGGTGCAACGATTTTGCCGCGGGTTGGGGCAATGTGCGTGCCTTTCCCCAGGGCGTTATGCGCCTGGGTAACAAGCGACCAAAGGTGGTCGCCATGGCCGTAAAGGCACGATACAAAGCCGGTTGTGTGTAGATGGCGGCCCAGCCGCGCCATAACAGCTTTTCCCGTCGGCTGTATTTTGCGCCCTGTCCGCGCAGCCCCGGATGGTCTGCCGTCGGTGGATGCACCGACTCCTGCCTCAGTCGCAGAAGAATCTCGGGAATGGGAATCTGCACCGGGCAGACCTCACCGCAGGCACCGCACAAGGAAGATGCGCTGGGCAGTTCCCGGGTTTCTTCCAGGCCCAACAGATGCGGAGAGATGATCTTGCCAATCGGGCCCGGGTAGACCGTGCCATAGGCGTGCCCCCCGACGCGGGTATAGACCGGGCAATGATTGATGCAGGCGCCGCAGCGAATGCAGTTGAGGGTGTCTCGTAATTGCTCGTCGGCGTAAGCCTGGGAACGGCCGTTATCGAGCAACACCAGATGCACTTCCCGGGGGCCGTCCTGTTCGCCTTCCTTGCGCGGTGAACTGATCATATTGAAATAGGTGGTCACCGCCTGGCCGGTGGCCGAACGGGTTAACAGGCTCAGCAGAGGCGGAACATCGTCCAATAGCTCGACCACTTTTTCGATGCCGGTGATAGCAATATGTACATCGGGCACGGTGGTGCTCATGCGCCCGTTGCCCTCGTTTTCGACCAGACACAGGGTTCCGGTTTCGGCAACGGCAAAGTTGACCCCGGAGACACCGATGTCGGCGTTATAAAAGGCTTCCCGAAGCACCTTGCGACCGGTCTGGATCAGGAAGTCGACATCCTCGTTATAGTCGGTGCCCGGAATATTTTTGGCAAAGGTTTTGGCTACATCTCTGGCGCTTTTGTGGATGGCGGGCATGATGATATGTGACGGCTTTTCATTATCAAGCTGGATAATGTATTCGCCCATATCTGATTCCAGGCAATCGATCTGGCGCTGCCCGAGATAATCGTTCATCTCGATCTCTTCGCTGACCATTGACTTGCCTTTAATCACCTTGCTGGCGTTATGGGACGACACCAGGTGATGAATAATACGATTGGCTTCGTCACTGGTTTCTGCCCAGTGCACCTGAATACCGTTGGCTTGCAGGTTGGTTTCCAGCTGTTCGAGCAACCTGGGCAACTTGGACAGTGCTCGGCTGCGAATGCGATTGCCCAGGCGGCGTAACTGAGCCAGTTCGGTGGCATCGTCGAACACGCTGAGACGTTTTTCGATCAGGAAATCCATGGCGCCGCGAAAGCTTTTGCGCAGTTCGGGATTGTTGACCGCCTCGGTGGTGCGTTCGGTAAAACTGCTGGTGGCGATAAGGTCGCTCATAACTGGCCCCCGCAGCGTTGTTTGAGATAACTGGCCAGGTGAATGCCCTGTAATCGGCTGCGTTTGGCCTCCAGGGCGCCGTTAATATTCATCAAGCAGCCATAATCTGCGCTCACCAGTTGTGCCGCCTCGGTGTTTTCCAGTGAGCGTGCTTTATCTTCCACCATGGCACCGGATATTTGTGGGTGGCGAACCGAGAAGGCGCCACCAAAACCGCAGCACTCGGCCTCGTGATCCTGTTGCGCGACCTCCACCGCAGACAACTGATCGAGCAAGGCTCGACCGCTCAGGTGAGTGTTCATCTCCCGGCGGGCGGTGCAGGAGGTGTGCAGCACCACGCGCTCGGGAGCGCCGCTATCGGCCAGTCGAATATTCAACACATGCAGCAGGAATTCGCTGAACTCAAAGGTGCGCTCCGCCAGCTGGAAAGCTTTCTGGGATTCGGGCTGAGCTTTAAACAAGCTCGGATAATGGTGACGAATCATGCCGCCACAGGATCCCGATAGCACAACTAGAGGCCAGGGCTGGTCGAACAGTTTCAGTTGGCTGCGGGCCACATCCAGCGCCTGTTCGGTATAGCCGGAAGTATAAGCAGGCTGTCCGCAGCAACTCTGTTGCTGCACGAAGATGACCTCAACACCCTGGGACTCGATGAGTTCAATCGCATCGATGCCCGCTTGAGGCGCCAGCAGATCGACTACGCAGGTGCCGTAAAAATAGACCTTGTCAGGTTTTGCCGGGTAGTGACGCTGCTCGGAGCTTGCAGGAGCAGGGGCGGGTGAAGCGCTCGGGGTATCGCCCATGGCATTGTGGAACTGGTTCTCGGCACTCATAGTGACGACCTCGGTTTATTGTTGTGTTCGGTGCGGGTGGTCGTTGATTAAATGGTATTACCAGTTGACCTTGGATTCGTGTTCACTCTACGCCCCGCCTCAAAAAACTGTCAATAAGACCTCTGTCGCGGCGCCTCCGGGTTTCGCTTCTAAATCAGGAGTTATGATGTGAAAGATTTAATAGCTGAATTAAATCAATAAGATAGAGTTTTTCTGGAGGTGGCTATGGTTTCCGCATGCTGGAAGCATGATGGATCTAACCACTGTCAGGAAGCTCTCCCTGTTCTTTGGTAAGACCAAACAAGCTTGTTGAATCGATTCCGTGTCGGATAAATCCTGATCGAGCAAAGCGAGCAGAAGGTCTACCGAAAACGACCCCTTGCCCTGCTCCAGAGGCTGGATTGGCAAGCTCTGCGATACTAATCAAGGCATTGGTGTGACCAATTATTATGCGCCTTGGGTGGCCTGAATCTGGTGTATCAGGGATGGTCATTGCTGGAGAATGTTGATCCGGGCTTGGGCTTTGCTTTAAGGTATGACCAATTCGTAGCGTAAGCCAAGCCGAGGCTGTAATTTATGGAATCTACCCTCAAGCGCCCCAAGCTGTCGGACAAGATCGTCGAGAAGCTGGAAACCCTGATCCTGCAAGGCTCCATCAAGGCGGGTGAGCGCTTACCCCCCGAACGCGAGCTGGCGCGGGAGTTTGGTGTCTCCCGGCCCTCGTTGCGGGAAGCAATTCAAAAGCTGGGAGCCAGAGGCCTGGTTCGGAGTCGCCAGGGTGGTGGTACCTATGTGGTGAATAATATTGGCACCTCGTTTAGCGACCCGCTATTGGCGTTGCTCGACTCCCATCCCGAAGTGCATTTTGACCTGCTCGAATACCGCCATACCATCGAAGGCGATTGTGCCTACTACGCGGCAATGCGCGCCACCGATGAAGATAAGGCACGCATCCGCAAGGCTTACGTTGAATTGCAGAGCTCCTATGAAGAGAAAGAGCTGGAACGGGAAGCCGCAGCGGATGCGCGTTTCCACCTGAGCATCGCTGAAGCCAGCCACAATATGGTGCTGTTTCACACGGTTAAAGGCTTGTTCGGCCTGTTAAAACACAACGTCATTACCAATATTGGCGGCATGTACGGACGTCGGGAAACTCGCTATAACCTGAAAAAACAACACGATGCGATTTTTGAGGCGGTGATGGCGAGTGATCCCGATCGCGCCCGTGAAGCGATTCAGATCCACCTCAGTTATGTCGAACGCACATTGGCGGATCTCAAGCGTGAGGAGCAACGATTGCAGTTTGGTCAGCGCTAAGGCACCTCTGATTATTTCAGATGAACTCTGGCTTTCAGGCGAATTCAGAATCGCGACACGCCTTTGCCGTAAGGTCGAGACCTTTAAAAAAGGCGTAACAAAGAGGCTGGATTCGCCCGAAAGCCCCGTAGGGCGGTCCTGAAAATGGTTTTTCTCGATGTTGAAGCCCTTGTCCAGGTCTCGACATGAACGGCGAGCTTCGCCTTGATAAAAACCATTTTTAGGATCCGCAGAGATCTATCCGATTTAATCAGAGGTGCCCTAAGTAGTCCCGTAGACCATCGTTCCACTGATCAAGGCGCTTTTGTCGAGCGCTTCTCACAAGATCTGCTCTGGCGTCACAGTCAAGGGTATTGCACCGATGGTCATTGTTTTGTCACTGGCTCTCATGGGGCGGATTGATTAAAATCCGCCTCCTTTCCTTTTTTACTTCTGGCACCCCTCTTCATGCTCGATAAAAGCGCGCTGCAACAGCTACAGCAACTCAAGGCTGAGATCCACGACAGTAAAGAAACCTTTGATGGCGTTGTGATCGGTAGTCACGGCCGTTTTGGTTTTGTTCAACTCGATGATGGTCAGCGACTGTTCCTGCCCCCGGAGGAGATGAATCGGGTTTTCCCCGGTGATCGGGTTCGAGTCAGCAAGGAACCTTCGGCCAAGAAGCAGGATAACGCCGTGCTCGAGGAGTTGTTGTCGTCAGAGCTGGAGCAGTTTTGCGGCATCTATGTGATCAAGGGGGAAGCCCATTTTGTGCAACCCGACCTGTCGCGCTTCAATCGACTGTTGTTTGTGCCCCCCAAGGATCGCGGTGAACGGCAAGCCGGTGATCTGGTGCGCTGTTCCGTAAAGCGTCACCCTTTCAAGAATGGTAAGGCCCAGGCGAGCATCCTCAAATGCATCGGCCGACCGGGTGATACGGGAGTCGAAGAGCGCTTTATTCTGGAAAAGTACAACTACCAGCCAGAGTGGTCGGCCGAGGTTCAGCAACAGCAGGAAAGTATTACGGTTGAGAAGCTTCGGGAGCTTGTTGCCGGGCGTAATGACCTCAGCCATACCCCTTTTGTCACCATCGATTCGGCCAGTACCCAGGATATGGATGATGCGCTCTGGGCCGAGGCGACGCAGCAGGGCTGGAATCTTTGGGTGGCGATTGCCGATCCGGACGCCTTGATTGAAGCTGGCAGCGCCATTGATCAAGAGGCAGCGTCGCGAGCGACCTCGGTGTACCTGCCGGGCTTTGGTATTCCCATGTTGCCCCCAGCCTTGTCCCGAGAACTCTGTTCCCTGCGCGAAGCCGTTGATCGGCCGGCGCTGCTGTGCCGCATGCAGATCAGCCCTGAAGGTGAAATACTCTCGCACGAGTTTGAACAGGTTGCTATCCGCTCCCACGGCAAGCTCAGTTATGACCGGGTGAGTGCCTTTTTTGCGACCGGTGAATACGATTCCGGTACGGAGACAGCGTTGCCCGAGGCGGTGCTGGAATCCCTGCGCACATTAAAAGCGGTGACCTCTGCACTGAATCAGCACCGTGAAAAGCACGCCGTGCTGTTCGAAGACAAACCGGACTATCATCTCGAGCTGGACAGTGACAAGCGCTGCGTAGCCATTCACCGTGTGGATCGCTCACCGGCGCACCAGTTGGTAGAGGAGGCCATGGTGGCCGCCAACCGTTGTGCGGCTGATTTTATTGCCGCGGCCAAGGTCGATGGTGTGTTTGTGTCCCACGCGGGCATTCGTACCGACCGCCATGAATCGCTTGCCAACTTGCTCAAGCAGGCGTTGCCAGCCCTGGCCGATCTCGACCTGAGCCGCCCCGAGGCGTTCAAGACTCTGGTGAATGCAGCCCGGGAGAGCGATCAGCCGATACGTACCCTGGTCAGCCGAATGTTGGAGCGCAGCCTGCTGGTTCGCCGCGATGCGCCCCACAGTGGTATGGGACTGGCGCGTTACATGACCTTTACTTCACCGATCCGTAAATACAATGACCTGGTGGTGCACCGCCAGATCAAGGCCGTGCTGGCCAATACACCGGCAGCGGAGCTCAGTGACGAGATGCTGCAGGGCTGGCAAGAACAGCATAAGCGGGCTCGCGGGGCCAGTAATGAACTCGAACACTGGTATATGTGCCTGTATATGGAACAGCAGATGGCGGCGGGTAAAATCGACTATGATGGCACCGTTGTCCAGGTACATTCGGCGGGCATGACGGTTCGCCTTAACGAGCTGGGCGTGGAAGGTCAGATTGATTTGCGCAAGCGCAAGGTCAAATACAGTTTCGATCCCTTGCTTCAGGTGCTGGAAAAGGGTGACGAGCGCTACCAGTTGGGTGACACGATTGCCGTTACATTGCAGCGCTGCGTGCTGGATGAGTGCAAAGTCTATTTTGAACCGGTCGTGAAAGAGGCCGCGCAAGCAACGCAAGCGAACTAAGCGCAACGACCTGCTCGCAAACAAAAACAGCGGCCTTGGCCGCTGTTTTTGTTGATAACGCCACAAGTTGACGTTTGGGGCAGAGCCTTGGTTAAAAGGCGTAGAACATACCCAACGAGAAGTTACGTACTTCGCTGTCGTAGAAGCTGATGTTGGAATCGCCTTCATAGTACGCCGCGGAGGCCATGACGCGCCAATCTTTCCAGCCCATTGGCTCGTTATAGAACGCGGTAAAGCTGCCCCCGAGAATATCGTCGTCGCGCTTCTTGTTGTTGAACGCGGGAATCGGGCTGCGCTTGTCGTAGTCATCGTTGGCGGCATACAGGTTGGCGCTGAAATTCCACTTTTGGGAGCCGCTGTACAGGTAGCTCAGCTGGAAGCCGGTCTCTTCACTGCGCATGGCGCCACCGTCACGGTCGCGATCGATGTAACGAATCGCCGGGGCAATGGTGTGGCCTTTAGCGACGTTCCAGCGATACAGCAGTTCGAAGGTGGAATCGTCACCGTCTCGCTCGAGCAGGCGACGGTCGGCGGCGCTTAAACCCAGGGCAGTACCACTGAATTCATCATCAACGTCCACTTCGCGGAAGGACATCATGGCATCGAAGTTACTGCCGATAATGCCATCCCAGGTGATGCGGAAACCGTTGCTGGTCTGGTCGGTATCGGAGCGTTTTACGCCGGTCTGGTAAGGGTCTTTAAAGACCTGGGTGGGGAAAGCGGAGAACAGGTAGGAGATGCCCACCACGCCGCTGTTGCCAAACTCCTGGCGCACGCCAATCTGGGTGGCCAGGTCGTAACGCAGGGCATCGACCATATCGTTGCCCAGTACAACCTGGGTACGGCTGTTGGCCCAGGTGTAACGCACTTCGCCGTTGATAAAACCGGAGCTTTCGGTTTCAGAGGAAGGGGATTTGGTCAGGCTACTGGTGCGCTCGTTATCAAAATCGCCCAGGCTCGTGCCCGTGACCATATTACTTTCGAGCTTGTTGGAGGCGGCGCCGAAGGCAACGTAGCCGCTAAAGCCGGTGTCCTGTGGGATGGCGTCAAGCGGAGATACATCAGCAACTGCGCCTGTGGATGCCATCATAACCGCGCTGGCTAAAGGGGCCAGTAGATATCGTTTCATAGAACCTTCCTTTGTCGTGTCGTTAGCGTGCTGGAAACGCTGATAGCGTGAGTCCAACAATAGAAAATTGGCTTATCTACCTTATCTGCCTTATCCAATAATCATACCCCCCCGTCCGGTGCAAGCCAACCGGGATCAGTACTCGGCCAGTATAGTTCAGTTGTGAACAAAGGGTTATGGAGGGGGGGCTTGGTCAGCGGTCGGTTGTGTGTTTTTGTGCTGGAAGTCACTGGGCGTGGTGTTACTCCAGCGTTTGAAGGCGTGGGTGAAATTGGCGGTTTCGCTGTAATCGAGCAGGGCGGCCACCTCGGCTACGCGCAGTCCGCCCTTGAGATAATCCCGCGCCAGCTGGTAACGAATCTCGTCGAGCAATCGGCGAAAACTGGTTTCCTGTTCGGCCAGTCGGCGGCGCAGGGTGCGCACCGAGGTATTGAGCCGCTGGGCGACCACTTCGATGTCGGGAAAATGCCCGGGGGTTTCCATCAGCGTTTGGCGAACCCGGTCAATAAACGGACTTTGCCGGCTGAGTTGGGCGATCATGCGCTGACATTGGGTGAGAAAGTACTGGGATGTTTCAGGATCGGGGCAGGGCATGGGGGTATCGAGCAAGGAGCTTTCGAAACAGAGCTCTGCCCAGGGCGCATCGAAACCCACCGGACACCCAAAGCGCTGCTCATAGGTTTTGCGCGCTGAGTGCTGGTCGTGCATCAGGGAGATCGAATGCAGGGGGATGGTTTTGCCCAGGGCGGTGCTTACGCCCTGCCAGCAGGCCATCAGGTCGCGATCACAATGAAAGGCCAGAAGATCCGGCGCAATGGGGTGCAGGGGGTGAAACTGAAGCCGGGCCCAGCCCTCCTGCTCGATAAAGCGAATACGAAACAGGCTGAATGCGAGCGCGCTGAAGCGAGAACCCAGCTCGGCGCACTCACGCAGGTTATTGGTGCTGAGCATGGCGTAGCCAAACATGCCGTAATGCTCCAGTCGATAAGCTCGGCCCAGCTCCAGACCTAATAATGGGTTGCCACTAAGCTGCAACAGGTGACGATAAAACTGCTCCTGTTGCAACAGGGTGATCTGCTGCCCGGGCGCGCTTAGCGTCTCCGGTTCGAGGCCGCTGCCGGCAAAGCATTGTTCGGGGGAAAATCCCAGGGTTTGCATCGCGTTGAGTGCGGGGCCAATGCCTTTGATGTGGTGCGCAATAGGGTTACGGGTCATGGCGATCTTGTCTGGAAACGGAGCCTAACGGGAATTCTGAGCCTCACTATAAACAGTGGTGGAAAGGCTCGCAATGGCCGAAATTCACAATACATTGACCGATAACACCATTGGGAGATTCGAGGGGCTGGCGTACAGTGGTTATCAAGTTGATATTTATCAACGGCGATAGATGGTGTCGTCACAAGAAAAAGCCGTTCACCTAATAACAAACCATCAACAGGAGAGACAGTATGCGATCCATTGTGATTACCGGGGCAGCCTCGGGGATCGGTCGAGCCAGCGCCGAGCGGTTGCACCGGGCCGGTTGGTTTGTCGGTTTGTTTGACCGTGACCAGCAAGCCCTCAAGGCCTTCCAACAACAACTGCCTGAACGCAGTCACGCCGAGGCGTTTGATGTTACCGATGCGGGCGCTTTTGGCGCGGCCCTGGAGCGCTTTGTGGCCAGCGCCGGGCAACTGAACGCCATCGTCAATTGTGCCGGTGTGCTGGCGGTGGGGGATTTTGAATCGATTCCCCTGGAGCGTCAGCAGCAGATGCTGGCGATCAATACCCAGGGCGTACTGAACGGTTGCTATCAGGCGTTTCCCTATTTGCGCCAGCAGAGCGGCGCCAGGGTGATCAACCTCAGTTCGGCATCAGCGGTGTATGGGGTGCCGGGGTTTGCCACCTATTCAGCCAGCAAATTTTTTGTACGCGGTCTTAGCGAAGCTCTGCACATCGAGTGGCGTCGCCACGATATTCATGTCTGCGACATCATGCCGCCCTTTGTCAAAACCCCCATGTTGGACAATGCGCCACCGCTGCCCATTATCGACCGTATGGGGGTGAGCCTGAACGCTGAGGATATCGCCCGGGCCATCGAGCAGGCGCTGGAGAACAAGCGTATTCACCATCCATTGACGCTCAAGTTCCGCCTGCTGCGGAACCTGTCGCGACTGTTTCCAAGCGTTGTGCAAACGCGTATCTACGGACTGCTGGCGGGGTATTGATGTGGCGGTATTAGATCTTATTCGAGTATTTATCAGCAGCTTGCTGGGTATGTTGATCCATTCGTCCCGCTTGCCAGGACGCAGCTGGCGCAGCGATTTAATGTGCCGTTTCACCCGCAAGCTGGTGCACGAGTCCATAGCGCACGACGTTAGCTGGATGCGTAAACGCCAGGATCTGTTAAAACTCTATCACCCGGCGTTAAAGCAGGTCCGCTTTCGTAAGGAGGTACTGGCTAACGTACCTTGCCAGTGGTGCGAAGCCAAAGGCCTGTCGCAAACGGCAGCTCAGGAATCTCCCCTGATGCTTTACTTTCATGGCGGCGGTTATGTGATTGGTAACGTCCAGGGGTATCGAACCGAAATAGCGGCGATGGCGGTCGCCGGTAACTGTACAGTATTGGGCGTGGATTATCGGCTGGCTCCGGAGCATCCGTTGCCGGCCGCGCAGCAAGATTGCCTGGCGGTGACCCGGCACATACTCGAACGTTTTCCGAATAGGAAAATTCTGCTGGCTGGCGATTCCGCCGGCGGGGCGTTGTGCCTAGCAACCATTATGGCGCTGCGTGAGCAAGGGCAAAATGTTAAGGGGGCGGTGTTGCTTTCCCCCTGGTGCGAGCCCGGAGTGCGAGATCGTTCCATGCAGGAAAATGCCGGCAGCGATATTTTAAGCCAGCAACTGACGGAACACTGGTTTAACTACGCCCTGGCCGACGTCCCTCTGGAGCAGGTAAAACCCCAGGTGGATTTTTCCGAAACCAATTTTACCGGCTTTCCTCCCCTTTATATTCAGGCCGCCAGTGGTGAAGTGTTGCTGGATCAGATCGAGCGGATGGTGCAACGGGCACGAGAGCAGGGCGTCGATGTGGAATACAGCCGGGAAGAAGGGCAGTTCCATGTGTTTCAGATATTTGCCCCCATTGTCCCTGAAGCAAATGATGCGATAGAGCGTCTGGGTACTGCCATCAAAACCATAATAAATAAAAGAGGTTAACGAGCATGTTTCAACTTTTTATTCGAATCAGTCAACTGGGGGTGTTGGGGTTATGGGCGATCTACGCC
Organism: Aestuariirhabdus haliotis; assembly: GCF_023509475.1. Lineage (NCBI taxonomy): Bacteria > Pseudomonadati > Pseudomonadota > Gammaproteobacteria > Oceanospirillales > Aestuariirhabdaceae > Aestuariirhabdus > Aestuariirhabdus haliotis. The sequence continues at coordinate 33,134 of NZ_JAKSDZ010000021.1, forward strand.
GCGAGTTTTGTACTGGACTATGCGTCGCCCTGGAACGATATCGTCTTTTGGGGCGGAATTGTCCTGTTTCTTGTGCACCTGAGCGAGTACATCGTATTGCGCAATCGTATTGCTGCTGCCGCAGGTGAGGGTAGCAGCGGAATCATTGGCACGATGATCTTTGGCTACGGTTACTGGTTGCCGCTGCTGCGAAAATCCTGAGGGTTTCGATGCTGATTTTTTTGGTAAAAGCATGGGACAAAAATAAAACGGTAAAAGTTAGGCAATAGGTTGCCAGTAAGATGATAAAGGTAAAACAATGAACAACGCGACGAAAAGAGACCCCAGGGTAGTGATCATAGGCGCCGGCATGAGCGGCATTCTCGCCACCATCAAGCTGCGTGAAGCGGGTATCAAGGATGTAACCGTATTGGAGAAAGCCGACAGCGTGGGCGGTACCTGGCGCGAGAACCGGTACCCCGGTCTGGCTTGTGATATTCCTGCGCATATGTACACCTATGAGTTTGAACCCAATCCGGAATGGGAACATCGTTTTGCCAAGGGGCCGGAGATTCGCCGTTACTTCGAAAAGGTGGCTGACAAATACGAGGTGGTGAAGGATGTACGTTTTAACGAAGCGGTTGAGCAGTGCATCTACCGCGATCGGCAATGGCATCTGACAACCAGCAAGGGGGAATCCCTGGTGGCAGATATAGTGATCAGCGCCACCGGCATCCTGCACCACCCGGCGTATCCGAATATCGAGGGGCTGGATAGTTTTGGTGGCGAGCAGTTTCATACCTCACGTTGGCCCGAATCGCTGGACCTCAAAGGCAAGCGAGTGGGTATTATTGGCACCGGTTCCACCTCGGCACAGATTATTCCCGAGCTGGTGAAAGAAGCCGACCAGGTGGTGGTGTTCCAGCGCACACCGCAGTGGATCTACCCGGCACCGGATCGGGAATATAACGAGAAACTGCGCAACAAGGTGCGGCGCAATCCAGAGTTGGCCAGGCGTGCTTACCGTTGGTATACCAAGGCCATCGAATTCTTTTTCTCGCGTGCGGTCATCGGGCAAAAAATCCCCCATGGGTTGATGAGCTGGATGTGTAAGCGTCATTTAAAGAACAGCGTTAAAGATCCCGAGTTGCGGCGCAAACTCACGCCGGATTACACCGTGGGCTGCAAACGCGTCATCGCTTCTACCAAGTTTTATGACGCCATTCAGCAACCCAATTGCCAGCTGGTCACCGAAGGCATTGAGCGTGTCAGTGAAGCGGGGGTAGTCACCGCCGACGGCAAAGAGCATGGTCTGGATATTTTGATTCTGGCGACCGGTTTTAAACCTTTTAATTTTATGCGCCCGATGGAACTGGTCGGCCGCGATGGTTTACACATCGACCAGGCCTGGGAGAAAAAAGTTCAGGCCTACCGCTCGCTATTGATTCCGGGCTTTCCCAATTTCTTTTTGATGCTGGGCCCCAATACCCCCATCGGAAATTTTTCGGTGATCGCCATGAGCGAAGTGCAAAACCGATATCTGCTGAAACTGATCAACCGTTGGCGGGCGGGTGAAATGCAGGAGATCGAAGCCACACCCAAGGCCACCCAGGAGTTTAATGCTTACCTGAAACAGGGCATGGCCAAAACTGTTTGGGTGGGGGGCTGCAACAGCTGGTACCTTGACCCCGATGGCGATCCAGCGATGTGGCCCTACACCTGGGGACAATGGGTGGAGGAGATGACCACGCCCAATCTTTCGGACTTTACCGAAGGTGCTGCGTAAGAGGTAATCTAAAACGATTGGCATTGGCCAGCAGATTGATTTTGGTTAATGCTTTTTGAGATCATTGACATTGATTTCGCTGATATAAATTACGGATTAGACGCATCCTGACGGCTGTCTTAAGAGGGTGGCTCCCTTAAGGCAGCGCTCGATCGTCGATGGTCGTCGCTGCAATAGAGCATCCCTGTTCGTCATCGTTCCCCCACAAAACTTATCTTAGGCTTCGCAGGCTCCCCCTTCAGGATTCGAGCTTGCCAATGGGCTTCGTCCCACGATAAACCGTTTTCGACTCCTGACTGAGGAGGTTGTCGGTTTACAGGGGGAAGTAAGTTGATGCAAGTTGCAGTTTCAGTAGCCATCTTAAAGTGATCTAGTGGAGGTCAACTCGGTATTTTCAGAATTTATGTCTAATGAGTAGGAGTGGGATAAAGGTAAATTATTGATTTTATTAAAGGCCTGGAGGCTGTTTCTGAATTAAAAAGCCGAAATAATATATAGGAATAGGCTTATAAATAAGTTTTAGGGGTATTTATGGAAATATCAAAAAAGATTTGGCTGTAAGGTATGGATCAAAATCAGACGAGGAACTCTTTGATTTGTTCCTGGGAGGAGATTTGATTGAAGATGCTTTTGATTGTCTTTATTCTTAGCTAAACGCACGGTCGCTTTTTTTATATCAGTTATACCAGTAGATAAACTTGTCTGATTGGAAAAATAGGAAAGTTTGCTTAGAGCAAAATGTGTCAGCTCTAAAAAGTGAAAAATCAAGACTGATATCTGAAATCGAAAAGCTCAGAAAACCAAAAAAGAAGGGGTTTTTTGCACTTTCTCTTGAAAGACGAAAGCTTGAGGAAGAAGCTAAAATTAGATCCCTGAGGCAGAGGGACGAAGAGTCTTAGCACAATTAAAGGGATTAGAAGTCTTTTAACTTGATTTCTAGTTGGGTACCGATTCGCTCTTGCGGATGTTGAGTTTGTAGGTAACTAAGTACTTAGTCAGTATTTTATCGTACAGGCCATTTGTCTTGATTATCGCTAACCCCGCATTGAAATCGTCACGAACCTTCTTGTCCCAAACGGCATTATGAAAGCCGAATTTATTTCCGAATATTTTAGCTACAACGTAGTTTGAATCGCTATCAGATAGATCGATCCGGCTTTTGTAGTATATAAAAATCTCATGTGCCAAAACAATGATATCTACGCGCTTTTTAAAAAGCATTGCAACCTGTGCGAGTTGGTTGGCTGTTTCCTGATATTGCTTGTTGTGACCGTTTTGTTCAGCTATGCGCTTGTATTCATCGCCGTAGAATAGGTTTGCTCGTTGATGGGCTAGTATGGAGTGCGACTGTAAATCGCTGATGCTTTTGATCTGGAAGTTATTTTCTTTCAAGTACACCGCGACGGTTTGGTATTCAGGTAACACGATATCGGAGTAAAAGACCGGAATATCCTTGAAATTTTTCAGCGTTACGATGATGGCATCAACCCGCTTGCTGCGAAAGCTGAAGGGTAAACGCCCGTAGGGATAGTTCACCAACTCTACTCTATAGCCCATAACCTCTAGGCTCTGCTGTACTATTTCCACTTCCACGCCGGAAAATCTGTTGCTCTCGACAATGCTGTAGGGCGGAAATTCGGCTACACCTATCTTTACGGTATTGCCACCTGCCGCACAATTAAGAGGAAGCAGTAAAAGCATTAATAATGCTATGTTATAGCGTTGAGCAATCATAGAGTGAATATAGCAGATTCAGTCCCAGGACGAATGCAGTAGTTGCTGCAACGTCTGGCAATTAAGGTAATCGATAGTTAAGAGCGTTGTGCTGCCAGTATCAGCACCCTGAAAATCGCATTTTATTAGCAATAGAGGCATCAATGAATTTTTTGTTCGGATCTTCCTGGGGCTTAATGCTACTTGTCGTTACTGCCTTTCTATGCTTTATCCTTTTATTAAAAAGGTATGTTGGCTTTACCAAATACCCAATAAAAATAATTCTGGCGATATTAGCTGCTCAAGTAGTATTTTCTTTGTCCGGTGCCTTCGTTACTGATGCTTACTCAATACATGCCTATGCTTGTCTTGTTGGCATATTTGGATTGTATAGCACGCCAGTCACGGTCTTGTTACATATTTCAATAGCTATCTACTTTTATTTTGTACACTTACGGCGCGTCGAGATAATGATGAATGGTTGTGTTTGGGTGATCACCTCCTGGGCCATACTTAGTGCACTGATTGCATTCACTTTTGCACGATCAGCTTTTTTATGTACCGTTTGATTGGATAATTCTTGATCTGCCATTAGGGTAAGGTGTTAGGTTTTATGATTGAAACCGATTCTTATAAGAAAGAAAAAAATTTCCATCTATCAAATAAAAGTCAACGGGAAAATACCCTAATAAGCTGTCTTTATTCAGAAATCATATTGCACTTCATCTTCGAATACAGGGAGATGAAGTGAAGGTTCAAAACTATCTGAATCAGCTTGCAAATAATAAATTTATTCAGATAAATGGAAGAGTATTTAATGCATCATATTCTCGTCTATTCAGACAGTCTTTCCTGGGGAATCATAGAGAACGGTTACCCTTTCACCAGCGCTGGCCCGGGGTGTTTTAAAACGCGTATAATGAATTCAATTTGAATGTTCGGGTGATTGAGAGCTGTCTTAATGGCCGTAGAACTTCAATTAGATGTGCTGAGTGGCATATCAGAAAATAGAGAGTTTAATCCCATTTGGCATAGCTATCTCGTGGTATTCTTTGCATTGACTACTATTGGCCAACAACAAGGATGGTTATGGCTTCAGCCTTTGCTCATATTGTGGTTCCTGCCGTGGCCTATGCGGCGTTTAAGGGACGTTTTATTTCTGCGCGACTGTTTGTCCTGGCGGCTATGTTGTCGGTGGCGCCCGATATCGATGTGTTAGCGTTCAAATTTGGCATTCCCTATGAATCCCAATGGGGGCATCGAGGCTTTACCCATTCATTGTTTTTTGCCGGGCTGGTCGCGCTGTTTTGCACGTTGTTTTGGCGCGCAATGAAATCTCACCCGATCGCGGTCTTTCTGATTTGCTTTATTGCCTGCTCATCCCATGCCTTGCTGGATGGCCTGACCAATGGCGGGCTTGGTGTGGCGCTTTTTTGGCCTTTCGATAATACGCGCTATTTTTTACCTCACAGACCCGTTGAAGTATCACCGATAGGCATAATGGCGTTCTTTACGGAACGGGGTCTTAACGTGCTCTGGTCAGAATTTATCTGGATTTTTCTTCCTGGTCTTTTCCTTGCGGTGACGGCCATCATGGCCCGGCATAAATATAAAGCCTCCATTGACGAACGTATTAAATCCCCAGCGGTATCTGAATAGGTAGCAGGCAGTTTTTATGAAAAAGGTGTTAAGTGTTGTTGTTCTGGCGGTGTTGTCACTCCTGTTACTGACTCAAATTGATGATGATCTCAGCGAAGATTCAAAAAAACTTATCAGTCGTTTGAATGAAAGTGCCAGGAGCGAATCCTACCTGTATCTTTACGGAATATTTGCGCAAGCAGGTGAGAACCCAACGGAGGTAGGTCGATCTCTTTTGCAAGAGAATCGGAAGCTCGATGCCGATGAGCATTACCAGGTTATCGATTACCCTGATTCAAACAAGCTGCCCTTACCTAAGGGTGATGAATTCTGCCGCTTGCGGGAAGCGGGATGCCTGGAATATCTGTTTTCCAGCAAGGTGAATGCTCAAGAGTTGCTGCGCGAGCATTCTGTGTTGGTTTCTCGTTCCAACAGGTTTCTTCAGTTTGATGAATATACGACCCTGTCAAAACCGACAGCTCACGAACGGATCCCCCCCTATCATTACCTCAGCGCTGCCGAACGCATTAAGCTCCTTCAAGCAATATCTATCTATCAAAATGGCAGTGCCGGGCTCGCGATGGAATCCCTTGCACTACAGTTTAAAAAAATCCGGCAGTCCATGGCGCTGCAGGATAATCTGATTGGGAAACTGATTTTCCTGATCAAACTGTCCGACATACTCGATGTGTACAGCGTTATATTATCTCGTGAAGGTGAAACCGCCTACCCTATTCCTGGTTTGCGTGAGTCGGAAAAAAGCTTCCGTATGATCGCCGCCAGAGAGTTTGGTATGTCGTATTATCTGTTCAAAAGTCTGGATAGGGATCCGGAACTCTTTACCAAGGAGGGTAATCTACCGGGTTGGCTCACGCGCATGCTGTATAAACCCAATATGACCATAAATGCCGCGAGCTACGAGTATTATCGACTTGAGCGCTTGGCCCAGTTGTCACCCGCTGATTTCGCTCAACAGGTTGCCCTTGGTAATCAAGAGCAGCCTTCGACCTCAAAAGTCAGAAATTATGTCGGGGGTACATTGCTGTCGATATCATCGGACTTTGATAGCTATGTGGCCAGTTTTGCCGATTTTGATGCCAAGCTGGCGCTGTTTAATCAGCTTTATCACTCCAGGCTAACGCCTGCCAATATGACAAATCCCTACTATGGCCAGGAAACACCGCAGGAGACTAAGGGGCGCCTATGCTTTAGCGGCCCATTAGAAGATGCCCGATCCTTGCGCTGTCTGAAGGTGAAATTAGAGGCACCGCTGCCTGAATAAGCCGTGACAGTTAACTCTTGATCTCGACCGTTGCTCTGGGCAAAACCGGCGAGCAGGATTACTCTGGCTAGGTCAGATGATACTTCGGATCATTTCCAGGTCATCGATACCAGTCGCGAGAGATGCACAGACAATCCCAACCGCTGGTGACACTGCTTGTGAGCTTAACACTGCTGGTTGGCGTATTGCCCGGGCCGATGCGCGGTTGTCGAATTCGCTGCTCTCCTCGAATGAAGGAAAAGCCAAGCAGTCTATTATTGAATTTGTGATAAAAGTAACCGAGGTGGGTTCTGGCGATTATGTGCCAGTTGAGGAGCGTATCGCGGTATTCGACAATGATGGCACGCTCTGGGTCGAACAGCCGCTCTATGTTCACCACACCGACGCACAAGGTGAGTGGCGATAGAGCGTCTCATATCGGTTGTCTGGAAAAAAACTGGATGAGGCCGAGTAAAAGGCTGGACGGTTGTGGATATAAAACAGGACTGGAAGCGGATCTACCCGCCGGTGAAGAAGTAGCGCCAGGAGGCTTTGTTGTGTCGAACTCAATGTATACCGACTATGCCGATGAATATGAGGCTGCGATTCAAGAGAATATTTTCAATGGCAAATTTGAACGCCCTTCATTGTTGGGTTTATTGCCCGCCTTAAATGGCAAGCAGGTGCTGGACCTTGGCTGCGGCCCCGGTGTGTACGCTGCAGAACTTGTCGCGCGGGGAGCCATTGTTACCGGTATCGATGTTTCCGAGAAGATGATTGAGATCACGCGATCAAAAATGGGGGATGCCTGTCGCTGTTATGTTCAGGATATCTCGATAGGCTTGCCGGATGAGCCGTCGGAGCAGTTCGATATCGTGATTTGCCCCCTTGTGATTCATTATTTGGCTGATTTGAACCGGTTGTTCTCTGATGTTCATCGGGTGTTGAAAGCAGGCGGGCTGTTCGTTTTCTCGACCCATCATCCTTATCCGGATTTTGAGCGTTCACCCTCGGCAAACTATTTTGCAACAGAAGCGGTGGTTGAGGAGTGGGATACGCTGGGCAGGCCAGTTCCCGTCACCTTTTACAGAAGGCCGATCAGCGCCATTGCCAATGCCATTGCCGAGGCGCAGATGTTTATTGCCAATATCTCGGAGGGGAAGGTGAGCAAAGCGTTAAAACAGGCTTCACCAGAACTTTATTCCAGGCTGTCCACCTCCCCCCATTTTATGTTTTACCAGTGCAAACCCCTCAGAGGTTTGCCTGAAAGCCCCGTAGGGCAGTCCTAAAATGGTTTTTCTCGGTGTTGAAGCTCTTGTTCAGGTCTCGACATGAATGGCGAGCTTCGCCTTGATAAAAACCATTTCTAGGATCCGCAGAGCTCTATCTGAAGTAATCAGAGGTGCCTTAAATCATATAGCGATTGATCTTGGCGATCAGGTTACGCTCGTCGAAGGGCTTTTCCAGATAGTCATTAGCGCCAACCTCTTTACCCGTGGCTTCCAGCTCGGCGTTTTCCTGTTCGGCGATCAGCAGGATGGGGATTGAGCGGGTCTCCGGTTGGCTGCGCAGTTGGCGACAGACTTCGAGGCCATCGATATCCGGCATTTCAATGTCGAGTAACAGCAGGTCGGGTGAAATAGATTTAGCGAGTGCGATGCAGTCAGAACCGTTGTCAGCGGTGACAATATTGCAATGACTGCTCAACTGACTGGTTAACAAGTTGAGTGTCTCGGCATCATCGTCAGCAACCAAAATGGTTTTCTGGCTGTCGGTTTCCTGGTATGAAATGCGATTGCGCCCTTCTTTCTTGGAGCGGTAGAGCAAGTTGTCCGACTGTTCTATCAGATTATCGAAAGACCGCCCGGTAGTGTGGGTGCAGGTAGCAACGCCAATGCTGGCGGTCACCACTTTTTCTGTGGTGGATTTGTCGTGGGGGATCTGCAAATCGACAATGCTTTGACGAATATTCTCGCCAACTTGTCTGGCGCCAGAAATATCGGTGTCTGGCAGCAGGACAATAAACTCTTCACCGCCATAGCGGGCGACAATGTCCGTGGGACGTCGTACCGATTTCTGTAGCGCTTCGGCAACCTGTTGCAGGCAAGTGTCGCCCATCTGATGGCCGTAGTGATCGTTAAACAGTTTGAAATGATCAATATCCAGCATGATCACCGAAATGGGAGAGTGAGTACGTTTTGCCACCGCCCACTGTTGCTTCGATAACTCATTGAAGGTGCGACGGTTGTATAGCTTGGTGAGACCGTCACGTTGGCTCAGCCGTTCCAGTTCGTCGTACATCTCATTGAGCTGATTTCGCATATCGATGATACGTTCCATCGCGCGTATTTTGGCTTTGAGAATGATCGAACTGACCGGTTTGTTGAGATAGTCATCACCGCCGGCTTCGATGCCTTCCTCGACGCTTTTTTCGTCGGTTTTGCCGGTGGCAAAGATAATGGGTATCCAGCGATCCCCTAGCCATTCGCGCATCAACCGGGTGGTTTCAAAGCCATCCAGTCCTGGCATCTCCACATCCATAATGATCAGGTCAAAAGCGCTGTGTTCCAGCATCTGCAGAGCTTCTTCGCCACTCTGGGCTGCCGACGGCTCGTGCCCGGCATCACGAATATAGCTGCTCATGGTGTGCCTTATGGTGGCGCTGTCTTCGACCAATAGTATCTGCATGGCGGTGAGGGCTGAATCCTGTAGAGTTATGATGAGGCGTTTCGATTGCTCATGTCGGTACTGCCAGCCAAATCAAAGGATTGGTTGCTGCTCTGGCAACGGATGCGCGGTTTTGCGCCTCCGGGCGCGTACGGCAAAACGCCAAGAGTATATGCGTTATGGCGGTCTGAATTAAAGAGGTGAGAGGCCTCAAAGATCACTTTTGTTTTATCGATTGCTGGGAATGATGTATCTGTCCATGGTACGGCGCCCGGGTGCAGATGAAAAAGGTGCGACGAAATGTGGTGATTTGTTCTTAAAATGCACAAAACGGGCTGGGCAGGACCTTTTTAATCCAACGTATTCGCGGCATAGTTATGACCTGTTTTTTCTGACGCACAGTAGGGGTGTTTTTTGTCTGAATCCAGTCTGAGCTTCCACTCAAGGGGCTACCGTATTGCGTCCTGGGTCGGGGCGGTTTTTGTGATCGCCGTGGGGGTCTATTTGTCACGGATCGAGTATATGAACACCGAATGGCTGAGCCGGGCGGGCTGCGTGGTGGTGATGCTGGGGGTCTGGTCCGGCGTCGGGGGCATCTTTCAGGAGCGTTTGTTGTACAGTCGTGCCAAGTGGCGCCGTAAAAGTGCTCTACGGGCGGCCCGGGCGCGTTTAAAAGCCGAGCAAAGCGATGAGGAAAAGTCGGAAAAAGTCTTGGCTGAAATCAATAAGGCTTTCGATAATCACGTTAAGGATGCGGCACAAAGAATCAGGCTGTCGATTGGGGTACTGGAGGTCTCCCTGCTGATGACCGGTACCTTCCTCTGGGGCTTTGGCGACCTTATGATGGGTTGACCTAAAACTGCCATTCTTACCCCTGTTGTTCAGTTGTGTCGATGCTGCCTGCAGAACCGGTTTGTATTATTCAAGGCCATAGATGGCCCTTAAGAAAAGGATATTTTCTATGATGAGAATTGCGTTGCTGCTCCTGATGTTTTTATCGAATGTTGCTGTCGCGGCCAGCTTTGATTGCCAGCAAGCTGAACGTGATTTGGATAAAGCGATTTGCTCAGATCTGAAGCTCAGTACGCTTGATGAGACTATGTCAACTTACTATTCAGAGCTTAAAGCAACACTTGCAAGCGAGGATGGGAATCAACTGTTGCAAGAGCAACGGGCCTGGTTAAAGCTCAGAGAAACGGAATGCGGCGCGGGTAATACTGAGTGCTTGCTTGACCTCTACGAAGCGCGCATATTGGCCCTGCGGAAACAGTCTGAAAACCTTGTGCCGTACGAGTACAAGCATAAGCTCAGCGTTGAAGGCTCTGACAACCCAAGCGCTCACCCTCAGGTCAAGCCAATGTGTGGTTTTGCCCCCGGAGTGATCACGGACGATACCCTGATCTATGCGGGAGGAGCCTACAGCGGCCAGAAAATCGATTATCAAATCGACCAAAGTGGTCACCAGGCCACCCAGTTTGAGGTGGTGGTTAATTCGCCGGATAAACCGGTAGCACTGCTTTTAGGGGCCTATGAACCCTCTATCTGGAATATTGCCTGGACTCAGGGCACTCGCATAGCTGCCGTTGTTGCTACCGGTTATCATCGGCAAGCCGTGGCAGGCTTGCCTGGCAATATCCCGGTGCTGATCAGTTCATACGACAACCAGGGGCCTTGTGGTTATACCTATGTGGGCAAGCGTGAATTAAAAACCCTCAACCCCATATCCAAAATGGCTTTTAACAAAACGGTGGCCCTGGTGCATTTTGCCAAACAGGGCGAGCTGTTGATGGGGGAGCCGGTTCAACCTTCGGAGCCGTTATTTACTTCCCAGGATACACCACCGACCAGTTTTGTTGATAAAACCAAGCCATTGGCTGGCGAAGCGGGTTTGCGGGACCTGGTTCGGCAAGGGTTGATTCGCAAAGCGACTCGCCAGGATGCCCTGCGCTGGGCTCAAATGAAAGCCGCCAGCTATCAACAGGAGGAAGACCTGCCGCCGGTGGCCGGTGGTTCCAGTTTGCCTTCCTTTATGCCCGGTAGTATTCATAACGGTTACGTTATTCTGGCACCTATCACTATTCCGGCTGGATTGTATGGTGGCCATTCCGCCGCCTTCTTTTTGGAAAAAGGTGTGCCTTATCCCAAGGGTGAGCTCGGCCACTCAGAACTGTACGATTTTAATAACCAGTCTTGCACTGGACCGGGCTGCGGAATGCATTAAAGAGCAAGCGTCTTGTTCGTGGTGTGAATCGCTGAAGGGTGTAGTAGGGATTTTGATTGTTGTTAAAAGGAGACGAAATGAAGAATCAGCAGCTAACAGAAATGCTGGTGGGCAGTCTAGCCGACGTCGAATCTAAATCGGAAGAATCCGTTTCGATATCACAGGAGCTTTCCGATATTGACGGGTTTGATACTGTTAAAGTGACCCAAAAAATCAGTTTGTCTCCTATGGATCCAGGCTCTGATAACCCGGGTGATCTTCCGCGATTTCCCGATATCAGGAACCCTGATGACCTGGTTCCCGATCTGGTTCGGCGCCTGAGATCATTGGATGACATTGGCAAGGAAAGGTGCACAAAAACCCGGGAGTGCTGGTATGAAGGTGTGTACGGAACCGGAGGTGTCAGGAAGGTATGTCGCACGATTACTGTGTGTGTCAGTACCGGAGATTAACTCGGGAATGCAAGGGGGATGGGGAGTATGTCTGAATTCGTTTTCGTCAGTGTATTTCTGTTCCTGATACCTTTATGTGTTCCAGGCAGGAAAGGGTTTTGGCTTAGCGGACTGCTTATTGGCACGCCCATCGCTTGTGTCTGGTTGCTGTATTTTTATCAGTTGTCACAGCCTGGTTATCAAAGCTCGCCAGGCACAGCGCTGGGGCTGGCGATAGTTGGTGTGCCAACCTGCGCTTTTCTGTTTGGTCTGTTCGCTCGTTATTGTCGATGGCTGGTGCAACTGAAAATGGCTGAACGAACGGGTGCTCCCCAAGCTCAGAAAAGGACAAGGGATGAGATTAATACATAGAGGACAACATGGTCCTGTCGGCGTGTTCAGTGGCTTTGACGTTGGCTTGACTTCAATAAGGATGATTGATGAAAGGTGAATGTTTGTGCGGTAGCGTCCAGTTTTCCGTGAACGGTGAGTTACCCAATCTCTATCAGTGTCATTGCTCGCTTTGCCGAAAAACAACGGGGGCGGCGTCCAACGCGGCGACCTTGGTCGATGCGAAGCAATTTCAATGGTTGTCCGGGCAGGATGGCATTGCTTCCTATAGTAAACCTTCGGGTTATCGAAGTGATTTCTGCAGTCACTGTGGCAGCCCTGTCCCCAATATGATCAACGAAGATCAGCAGGTCTGGCTGCCCGTAGGTTTGTTACAGGATTCAACGGAGGTAGCCGTAAACGTTCATTTGCACATGGCTTCTGCGGCACGTTGGGAGAGAGACGCCGAGAGCTGTCAGCGTCTTGAGGCGGGACCGGATAGTTTGGCCACCCTGAACAGGTTGCTGGAGCGGAAGCCTTAAGCGGGATGCAGGTTTTTATATTCACCGCAGCGAGCCGAGTTATGCCAATGGCTAAAAGAGGGAAATGAGTATGTCGATGTTGCAGCCTTTAGCGGGCGGTTTGATGATTGGCTTGGCAGCAGTGCTGCTATTGAAATTCAACGGTCGCCTCATGGGGGTGAGCGGTATCTTTTTCAGTGCGCTCACCGACTCGGCCGAGGGCAGTTGGCGGTGGCTGTTTCTGATCGGCATGGTGGCGGGCGCCTGGGTCCTGCACGCCGTGTCAGGCTTACCGGTTCCAGCACCGAGTGACTCTGGTTCGCTGGTCGCCATCGTGGCCGGTTTGATAGTTGGCTTTGGTACTCGCCTGGGGGGCGGTTGTACCAGTGGTCATGGTGTCTGCGGTATTGGCCGTCTGTCTGTGCGCAGTATTACCGCTACGCTGGTCTTTATGGCGGTGGGCATATTAACAGTGTTTGTGGTGCGCCACCTGTTAGGAGGCCTGTTATGAAAAAGGCAATGATGGCGTTGCTGTGCGGCGGGATTTTTGGCGCCGGACTGGCCTTGAGTGGCATGACCAACACAGAGAAAGTACTGGGCTTTCTTGATCTGTTTGGTCACTGGGATTATGACTTGATGCTGGTGATGGGCGGTGCGGTGGCCGTCACGCTATTGCTGTTTAGGCCTGTCCTGAAAGCGAAGGCGCCGGTGTTTGCCGATCGTTTCTTTCTGCCGGAACAGAGCCTCGTGACCCGACGTTTACTGGTGGGTGCGGCTCTGTTTGGTTTGGGTTGGGGGTTATACGGTTATTGCCCGGGACCGGCGGTAGTAGCGATGGGCTATTTGCATCAGGATGCCATCCTGTTTGTGATTGCCATGGCTGCAGGCATGTTTTTGGCCAATACCCGGATGTTCCAAAAAATCTAATCTACAGCAGAGAATAAATATGATTACCTGTTATTTACGCTATGTTATCGACCCCTACAAGATTGATGCGTTCGAAACCTACGCAAAAATGTGGATACCCCTGGTGGCCAAGTTTGGTGGCAGTCATAATGGGTATTTTCTGCCGTCCGAAGGGGCCAACAATATTGCCCTGGCCCTCTTTACCTTTCCCAGTCTGGCCGCCTACGAGCAGTACCGCAAAGATTCGTTCAATGACCCGGAATGCCTATCGGCTTTTAAATACGCGGAAGAAACCCGCTGTATTATCAGTTACGAACGCAGCTTTTTTCGGCCGGTGTTTGAGTAGTACTCTGGAAAAAGGGACTAAGGGCGGGGACGCTCCTTAGCCCAAGGCTCGGATAGATTGGCTCGAAAAATAGTGCGGATAGACCGGTTCTGATGGTCAGGCGCGGTCGATATCCAGCAAGGGGGATTCAATCATCGGTTGGGTCGGTTGCGCTTTGACCCTGTATTGCATCGACTGCCAGGGAGGGCGATGGGCTTCCTGCATGGCCTGATCATAGGTCAGTCCCAGGTCTTTCAGTAAATGCGGCTGCTGCGCCAACTCGGCCAGATAGCGTCGGCTGCGGGCTCGTTGATGGTATCGGGCCAGGGTCGCCCGGGCTCCGTTAACCGCGCGCTGTAGAGGGGTAAAGATATCCATGTCCGGTCTCCTGTACGTTCGCTGATGGAAGATCAGTTTAGGTGCAGGGCGCATACCATTACAGATTCAGAGAAAAACTATTTTTACAGTACAGATTGATGCAATAGGCCATCTGTACCGCTATTTGAACGCTTATCTGTACTGTTTGTTGCGGAAAATTTTGCATCTGTCATGAAAGCTGGTATTTCTAGCCCTGTCATATCAATGAAATCGGTCTTATGAATTTATACAAACGGGTGGCGGGTGAGCTTAAACAGCATATCGAGCAGGGCTTCTACATAGAGGGGCAGAAGTTGCCATCTATTCGAGCGATGAGTCAGGAGCGCGGCGTTAGTATCTCCACGGTGCAGGAAAGCTATCGCTGGTTGGAAGACATTGGCTTGATCGCCAGTCGCCATAAGTCAGGTTACTACGTACAAGCCCAGCAACGGGCAGTCTGCCAGCCCGAGGCGAGCCAGCCGGCCCAGCAGCCGGTCGAGGTGCCCGACTGGGAGGCCGCACTGACTCTGACATTAACCAGTAATACCGATCAGTTTGTCGCGCTGGGCAGTGGCACACCTCACACGGAATTTCCCACCTTACGTCCCTTGCAGCGGTTGATGGGGCAAGCCTTGAAGATGAACATCCAGGAGGTCTACGCGCCAGCCAAGGGCCTGGGTTGGTTTCCCCTGCGTGAGCAGATTGCCCGGGTGATGCAGGCGTCCGGCTGCTTTGTTCATCCGGATGATATTCTGATTACCACCGGGTGCCAGGAAGCCCTGTCCCTGAGCCTGAGGGCGCTGACTCAGCCGGGGGATATTGTCGCCATCGACTCTCCCAGCTTTTATGGTTCGATGCAGGCGCTGCGAGCGAATCACCTGAAGGCGCTGGAAATCCCGACCCACCCGCAAACCGGTATCAGTTTGCCGGCGTTGGAGTTGGCGCTGGAGCAGTGGCCGATCAAGGTGCTGCAGCTGATTCCTACCACTAATAACCCCCTGGGTTATGTGATGCCCGACAGCCATAAGGCCAAGCTGTTAGCCCTGGCCGAAAAGCATGATTTTGCCATTATCGAAGACGATATTATTGGCGATCTCAGCTATCAGTCACCGCGGCCTCGCACCCTGAAATCGATGGATACCCAGGGGCGGGTGTTGATGTGTTCCTCCTTTTCCAAAACCGTAGCACCGGGCTTGCGCATCGGCTGGGTGGCGCCGGGCCGTTATTCCAAGCGACTCAATCACTACAAATTTATTACCTCCATGTGCTCGACCAGTCTGCCGCAGATCGCGATGGCCGAGTTTATTGCTCAGGGTTTTTACAACAAGCATTTGCATCAGGCCAAGCACTATTATCAGGTCAACAAACAGCAGGCCTTGCGCCAGGTCGAGGAGTACTTCCCGGAGGGGACAAAGATGACGGATCCTCAGGGTGGCTATTGGCTCTGGATCGAATTGCCCGGTTCCATCAAGGCCAAAGCGCTTAATGACAAGCTGGCCGCCTTTAATATAGGTATCGCTCCCGGCGAGTTGTTTTCAGCCTCGCGCAAGTACCAAAACTGTCTGCGGATTAATTTTGCGGAGGCCAAAGATGCCCGATTTATGGATGCGGTAAAAACCGTGGGTGAGCAGGCGAAACATCTGTTAATGCAACGTTAGCGACCCAGGCGATAATCTTGAGTGCTTTCTGTGCAAAGGTTGCGTGAATTTTATGGAGGGGTGCGTTGAAAAAATGGCTGTTGAGTATGGTTACTTATATCGTAGCACTGGTTAGGGCACCTCTGATTAATTCAGATAGATCTCTGCGGACCCTAAAAATGGTTTTTATCAAGGCGAAGCTCGCCGTTCATTTCGAGACCTGGACAAGGGCTTCAACACCGAGAAAAAGCATTTTTAGGGCCGCCCTACGGGGCTTTCGGGTGAATCCAGCCTCTTTGTTACGCCTTTTTGAAAGGTCTTGACCTTACTGCAAAGGCGTGTCGCGATTCTGGATTCGCCTGAAAGCCAGAGTTCATCTGAATTAATCAGAGGTGCCTTAGTTGTGGCTTTGTTTGCTTTTACGCGGTGCTGATTCTCGCCGGCCCGCATTCTTCAATTCTGCCTGGCTGGGCTCAGAGTGGCGTGCTGCTACTAGGGTGGGGGATTACGCTGGGTGTCCCTATCTTGATGGCAAGGAAAGTGTATTTAAGACAACTCTGAATACAGAAACAGGCACTCGATGGTGCCTGTTTCTTTGGCTGCAAAGTATTGTAGTAATGCTGTCAGACAGCGTTTTTTTGCGCCTCGACCTGAGCATCCAGTTCACTGACCAGACCGGGTGGCAGCTGCAAGCGTGCAGCCAGCATCGACAGATAGGCGCGTTCGGCGGCCGAGTCCACTTCAATGGCGAGCAACGAGGCAATATAGATCTCGGCCGCGACTTCGGGGCAGGTGGCGCTGTTGACGATGGCATCGACATCGGCGGGGTGACCCATCTCCTGAACCAGAATGTTTTGGCTCTCGGCGTCCAGTCCCAGAGCTTCGATGCGTTGGAAAATGGCCTGGCTTTCCTGGGCGTCGAGTCTGCCATCGGACCGGGCGGCGGCAATCATGGCGCGAATCAGGGTTAAGCCCAGGGCCTCATTCGCCGCCTGGTTTTCGATCGCTGGCATAAAAGCGGAGCCGGCGGGGGCTGGAGTGATCTCGGCGACTGGCGGCGGAGTGGCTGCGGGCGCCGTGCCGGCGTTCTGATTATCGCTGTAACGTTTGTAAGCGGTATAAGCAAGGGCTCCGACGGCAGCAACCCCGCCCACTTTTAGCGCGCTCTTGCCCAGCTTTCTACCCGATTTGCTGGTCAGCAGGCTGCTGGCCAAGCCTCCGGCCAAACCACCGGCAAAGCCACCCGCGGCGCCGCTGCCCAGTAGTTGTCCCAGCAGTTTATTCATATCCGTCATACGCGCAGTTCTCCTTGTTTGATCAGACAGCAAAGTGATATGGCAATAACAGGGTAAGACCCTGGGCACTTCGGTTAAGTTCAGCAAAAAGTGGCGGCGCTGCCCTAGGATGGCTTGGAGGTTGAGTATTCCCGACTAGAGCGCGCCTTTACGCGGCGCGCGTTTTTTACCGACCACTTTCAACAACCGTAGAAATTTCGGGCATTCGAAATGATTGGGCGCCGTGCAGGCGGCGGCATGACGGAGGCCGTCTCGCATGGCGCTCAGTTCCCTGATCTGCTTGTCCAGTTGGTCGGCTTTGTTGAGCAGTGCCGGGCGGTTAATTTCGGTTTCTCCGGGTGTCATCAGCTGACCAATTTCATCCAGTGAGAAGCCGGCGTTGCGGGCCAGGGAGATCAGAGCCAGGCGCTCGATGATATTGGCTGCGAACTGGCGGCGTAAACCATGGCGGCCGGTGGATTGAATGAGCCCTTTTTCTTCGTAATAGCGCAACGTGGAGGCGGCTAGCCCCGAAGCTTTGGCGACCTGAGCAATGTCCATCATCTGTCCTTGTGGTGCTGGCTTTGACTTGGGTTTGATCTGGAGTTGACTTAAAGCCGACTTGAGCTTGTATCCTAGTCTCGAGACAAGCGCTAGGGCAACTCTGGTTATCAAGCCTTGCTTGGAGCGCAGTTAACAGATTCAGGAGGCGAAGATGAACGCAGACTTTTGGCATCAACGGTGGGCGAAGGGCGAGATAGCTTTTCATGAGAGCGAGGTGAACCCTTACTTACAGCAACACATCGGCCTGCTTAACCTGGTTCCGGGCAGCCGGGTGTTTGTGCCTCTGTGTGGCAAAACACAGGATATTGGCTGGTTGTTGAGCAAAGGTTATCGGGTGGTCGGGGTGGAGTTGAGCGAACTGGCCGTTGAGCAGCTATTTCAGGCGTTGGATATCCTGCCCGAGATCTCCAGCTGCGGCGACCTTGTGCTTTATCGTGGAGAGAGCATCGATATCTTTGTCGGTGATCTGTTTCACCTGTCCCGGTCAGTTCTGGGTCCGGTGGATGCCATCTACGACCGGGCGGCGTTGGTGGCGCTCACTTCGTCAGACCGGGTGCGTTACTGCCAGCACCTGATGGAAACCACAAATCGGGCGCCGCAGTTGTTGGTCTGTTACGAATACCAGCAAGCGTTGCTTGCCGGACCTCCATTTTCCATAACGGTGTCTGAGATTGAGCGGCATTACGGCCGGCATTACCAGCTGACCCAGGTCGAGAAAAATCGCGTCAAGGCTGGTCTGAAGGGGCTCGATGAGGTGCAGGAAACCCTGTGGTGGTTAGACCAGCGAGGTGATGCGTGAGCGTTTTGCTAGTGCTGGCTGCGGTTGGGGTCGGTTTGGGGGCGACCCTGCTGATGGATCTGTGGGCCTGGTTGCTCAGGCGGGCTTTCAACATTGCCTCACTGGATTATTGCCTGTTAGGGCGTTGGATAAGTTATATGCCCAGCGGTGTATTCACCCATGGGAGTATTGCCGAGGCTCCCCGAAAAGGTCGGGAATGTCGATTGGGCTGGTTTGCCCATTATCAGATCGGCGTGCTGTTTGCTCTGGTACTGTTGCTGCCAGCATTCGAGGGTTGGTTCTTTGCGCCGACCTTAGCTCCTGCGATGGCGATTGGGCTGGTGACCGCACTTATACCCTTCTGTCTGATGCAGCCGGCGCTGGGCTTTGGGCTGGCGTCGTCCAAAGCCCCCAGACCCTGGTTCGCTCGCTTGAAAACCCTGACGACCCATGCCGTTTTTGGGTTGGGTTTGTATCTGGGCGCGTTGCCCGTCAGCTATCTGTTGGTTGCCTTCGCCTCGACATAAGCAAGATTACGCCTAGCCATTTTTTGCCTATCAGCAAGATCTTGCCGATGAGGTGCTGTAGGTGTTTGTGTGAATTTAAAAAATGCTTATTTATTAATTGGTTATGGAGAGTGCTCGATTTTGGCACTGCCTTTGCTTTGTTTCCCGGGATTGTTTTGCGACAGTTTGACGACTGTACAATCACTGCTTCGGCAGCGTGGAATAGAAAAACAGCTAACAACAAAAATGGATAAAAAAGGGATAGCATGACAATGAAATTCAGCAAACGTACGCTTATCAAAGGTATTGGTCTGGCTCTGGCTATGACTGGCGCCAGCACATTGGGGCTCACTGCCCAGGCCGCCGAAAAACGCTCTTACATTCTCGCTACGGCTTCTACCGGTGGCACCTACTATCCGGTAGGTGTTGCGATTGCGACCCTGACCAAGGTTAAGCTTGAGCCCAAGCAAAAGATCTCTATGTCGGCGATTAACTCGGCCGGCTCTGGTGAAAACGTCAAACTGCTGCGTGAAAACGAAGCCCAGTTCGCCATTCTTCAGGGGCTTTACGGTGCCTGGGCCTGGGCGGGTGAAGGTAAGCTGAAGTCTGAAGGTCCACAAAAGAACCTGCGTTCGGTGTCCATGTTGTGGCAAAACGTCGAGCAGTTCGTGGTTGATAAGTCGATGGCCAAATCGGGTACCATCGATGACCTCAAAGGCTTCGCCGGCAAGAAATTCTCCATTGGTAAGAAAAACTCCGGTACCGAAGGTTCCGGTCGCCAGATTCTGGGTGGCCTGGGTATCGATGCCGACGGCATGGATCTGGCCTACATGGGCTACGGCCCCAGCGCGGACGCTCTGCAAAACGGTACCGTGGTGGGTATGAATACACCGTCTGGCGTGCCAACCAGTGCCGTGACCCGTGCTTATGCCGCCATGGGCGACAAGATCACTCACCTGGATTTCAGCGATGAGCAGATGAAGCAGGCCAACGGCAACTATCAGCTGTGGACCCGTTACGAGATTCCTGCCAACACCTATCCGGGCCAGACCAAGGCGGTCAATACCATTGCTCAGCCAAACTTCCTCGCGGTGCGCGATGATCTGCCCGAGCAGGATGTGTACCTGATCACCAAGACCATCTACGAGAACCTGGGTTTCCTCAACGGTATCCATAAGGCCACCAAGGCCATGGCGATCGAAAAAGCCATCGCCGGTCTGCCTGTGCCTCTGCACCCCGGTGCGGCGCGTTACTACAAGGAAGTGGGCATTGATATTCCTGCTCACCTGATGACCAAGTAAGACAACACCTCTGCGGTTCCCGCGGTCCTGACGACTGCGGGAGCCGTCTTGATACCGATATACTCTTTTTTCGGGGCTGGCATTTTTTGCCATTCCCTGTTGCTGTACGGCCGTAAATTAAGGCAGCCAATGCCTGGAGAATAATAATGAGCAAAGACGCCATCGATCTCGATCAGGACGTATCCGAAAAGCTGCAAAGCCTTGAGCTAACTAAACGCTCCGAAGACTCTCTGGCCGGCAAGCTGATCTATTGGATCGGCATCGGGTTTGCGTTGGCGCATATCTACTTTAATACCCTGGGCACGCTGTCCGAACTTTGGGTCTCGGCGATTCACTTTGGCGGTTTTGCACTGATCTGTGCCCTGATGGTACCGGCGGTATCCACTCGCAGTCGCGCGGGGGGTAATCTGGTATTGCTGTTGGACATTTTGCTGGGGCTGGCCTCTATCGCCTGCGCGGCCTATCTGATCGGTTTCGAAGATGCGTTGTACGATCGCGGCGTGAAATTTGTTAACGCCGATTGGGTCGCTTCGGCCGCCGCTATCTTTATTGCCCTGGAGATGGTGCGTCGCAGTACCGGCTGGTTTATTCCGGTGATGACGGTGCTCGCCCTGACCTATGTGTTCTGGTGGGGCCCCTATATTGACGGTGTTTTTGGTTTTGCCGGGTTGAGCCTGGAAACGGTGATGTTTCGTAGCTTTTTCTCCCCGGAAGGTATGTTTGGCTCCATCGCCCGCATCTCCTGGACCTATGTCTTTATGTTTATTCTGTTCGGCGCCTTTCTGGTGAAGTCGGGGGCCGGCGATTTTATTATTGAGCTGTCGCGATGCGCGGCAGGGCGCTTTGTTGGCGGCCCGGGATTTGTGGCCGTACTGGGCTCTGGATTGATGGGGTCGGTGTCGGGCTCGGCCGTGGCCAATACGGTCTCTACCGGCGTCATTACCATTCCGCTGATGCGGCGCGCCGGGTTTCCCGCACGTTTTGCTGCCGGTGTTGAGGCGGCGGCCTCAACCGGTGGCCAGTTGATGCCACCCGTGATGGGGGCCGGTGCCTTTATCATGGCGTCTTACACCCAGATCTCCTACGTGCAGATCATCGGTATTGCGGCCCTGCCGGCACTGCTCTATTTCCTCTCGGTGGGCTTTTTTGTGCGGGTCGAAGCCCAGCGCAGCCATGCCGATTCGGTTGAGATTGATACCCGTCCCCTGCGTGAAGTACTCAAGGAAGGCTGGCACTACGCCCTGCCATTGGTGGTGCTGGTCGGCATGCTGATCAAGGGCTTTACTCCCACCTACGCCGCCGGGGTGGCGATTATCTCGGTAGTGGCCAGCTCCTGGCTATCCAGGCATCCGATGGGTCTGCGCGATGTGCTGGACTCCCTGGCCCAGGGCTCGAAAAATATGGCCACCACCGCCATGCTGCTGATCACGGTGGGGCTGGTCGTCAACGTCGTAGCGATGACCGGCATCGGTAATACCTTCTCCCTGATGGTGACCGAATGGGCCGGTGGCAGTTTGTTTATCACCATCTTCCTGGTGGCCCTGGCCTCGTTGATTCTAGGTATGGGCTTACCGGTTACCGCCTCCTATATTGTACTGGCGACCCTGTCGGCGCCCGCACTCTATAACCTGATTGCCGAGCAACAGCTACTGGAGCTGATCGCCAGTGGTCAATTGCCGGAGATGGCCCGAAGCATCTTTATGCTGGTGGATATGGACAAAGCTGCCCTGTTGAGCCAGCCGATGGCGATGGCCGATGCCCAGGCATTGCTGGCAGTGGTGCCGCCCGATTTCAAGGGCCAGTTGCTGGAGATGGCGATCGACCCGGCCACATTGTCGATGGCGCTATTGGCCGCCCATATGATCATCTTCTGGTTGTCCCAGGACAGTAACGTGACGCCTCCGGTGTGCCTGACTGCCTTTGCCGCGGCCGCCATCGCTCGAACTCCCGCCATGGCGACGGGACTGACCGCCTGGAAGGTGGCCAAAGGCTTGTACGTGGTGCCGTTGCTGTTCGCCTATACGCCATTGATTGGCGGTAGCTGGGACGAGGTTATCACAGTGTTTGCCTTCTCCGTGGTGGGGCTGTATGCCTTCGTCGGTGTGATGGAGGGTTATCTGGAAGGGCCGTTGAAACTCTGGATGCGTGCGCTCTGCGCGGTCGCCGCACTGGCTCTGTTGTGGCCCCATGAATTACTGGTACTGAATCTGTTAGGGCTGGGATTGTTTGTGGCGATGTTCTGGCTCAGTCGCCGCCCCAATGGCAATGGGGCACCCAGCGCCGTTGCAGCAACGTCGTAAAACTTAGCGCGTTAAATTGAGGCTTCATCAGGTGATCAAGAAGCCTCTGCGTAGTTGAAAACACTTCACCTGGCGGTGTTAACGCTTACGGGCAAACAGCTCCCAGGAACCGACCACCGCGCTGGCAATAATCAACAGCATAGCCAGCAAGGTGGTGGAGCGTACCGGGCTGTCAGTAAACAGGATTAATAACCCGGTAGAGGCCATCGGCGCAGTATAAGCCAGGGCGCCGACGATACGGGTATCGCCGCGTTTAATGGCCATATCCCAGGTAAAAAATGCGATACCCAAAGGCCCGGCACCCAGGGCAATCATCAGCATCCAGTCACTGCCTGTCAGTGCAACGGTGGTTGGTGAGATGACCTGTTCAGCGCCGAACAGAGCCAACGCCAGCAAGCCTGACCAGAAACAAAATCCACCCACGGCGGCGCTGGGGAAAGCGCCAATGCGCCCGCAGGCGAGGGAGTAATTGCTCCAGGCTAACGCAGCGGCAAAGGCCAGCAGGTATCCGCTCAGGTGATTGCTATCCAGTGCCAGCTTGCCGCCACTGACTATCAGGAAGGCGCCGCCAAAACCCAGCAATGCTCCCAATACATGATAGAAACGTAAGGGTTTATCACGAAAATAGAGCGGCGTGAGCACCACGATCAACAGTGGCCAGAGGTAGTTGATCAGGTTGGCCTCTATCACCGGCGCGTACCGGTACGACATAAACAGCAGATAGTGATATCCAAAAATACCGCCGACACCGACCAGCAATGTACGCAGATTCACCCGCCAGTAGCGCCATTTCACCAGACTGATAAGACCGCAACTGGTGAGGGCCACACCCAGTTGCAGAAACGCAGGAATGTGCACCAGATAGCTCGCCAGCAGCGCCAATGTGCTCCAGAGTAAAATGGTAATCAGTGCGAAAAGTATCGATTGGGTTTGCGAGGACATGCCATGGCCGTGGAAGAATAGTAAAGGTATGAAAGCATCCAGTGTAGGGGATCAATCGTTGCCCGGGTAGAGGGGGAAGTCTTCTGCGGTGCAACTTTGATGCTAAGTAGTTATCAGCGGGTTGGAGTGGTGTAGAGACATCCCGTGTTCAGCAGCCTCAGGCTATTGAACAAAAAGCTCGGCATGTAACTAATTGATTTATTTGTATTTTTAAACTCTCATTCCGAGTTAACAAGCCAAGAACACATAACCCCCAGGCTTGTTAATTCAGGAGAGACTTTTTAAGTAGTTCTGGTAGCATATTGAAAACTAAACCATTTTGCCTTTAGCAATTATCAAGGCTCAGTAATTAACAAGCCAAAGTGATATAAAGCCAAAGGCTTATGAATAAGCTGTTAGGTTGTGAGGGAGCATGAACATAAAGAAGAATAAAGTTGACCCTCCTCATGTAGAAAAATTGCGTTCAAACCTTGAGGAAATACAAAGGCTTCTTGACATTCGGCATGAAATTTCTGTGTCATCCCCTGGTTATAGACCAGATGTTGAAGTCCTTAATAAGAGCGCAATTGTTTTGCTCGTTGCTATGTGGTAAGCATTCGTTGAGGACCTGGCTGAGGCGTCATTTGACTTCATGTTTAAGGAGGCAGATACGCCAGATGTATTTCCCTCAAAAGTGTTGGTTTGTGCCTCGGAGAAGTTATTAAACAGCGCAAACAAAAAGGATATTTGGGCTCTTTCCGGCGATGGTTGGAAATCCGTACTAGCAGACCATAGAAAAGAAGTAATTAGTCGTTTTATAGGGAAACTAAACACTCCTAGGCAATCACAAGTTGACGAGCTATTTTTGCAACTCATAGGTCTAAAAAGTATTTCTTCGAGCTGGCACTGGAAAGGAAAGACTAAAAAGAAAGCGGTAGAGTCTCTTAGTAATTTGATTACACTAAGAGGAAGTATCGCTCACCGAGTGAAAACGAGCAAAAGTGTTACGAAATCAGAAGTTGAGCGCAATATTCAGATTTGTATGCGACTTTCAGTTTTATCAAGTAATGCATGCGCTATATACTTACAAAAAAGTACCGGAAAATATCCTTGGAATCGTTTTACATACAAAGCTACGGGTTAAATCTAACAAGGGAAAGCATAGAGGGAAAGCAAATCAAAGGGGTCAGAGTCAAATCAAAGGGGTCCAAATCAAAGGGGTCAGAGTCGAATGGCACTAAGTTAAGCGCTCTGCGCGAACATCTCTTGCCTTAACACTGCTCTAGGTTTTGTCATTAATTTAAAGGGTTTGGGTCTTCGTTTTACATGCCTAGGCTCAACCCTCCCCTGCCTCAGCAATAAAGGGGACAGATCTATTTTTAACCCCCTCCCCTGAAACAATAGAAAAAATGGGTTACTTCTAAACGCTCAATTGTTTTTCGTCTATTTCAAACAGTACCATTCAATATTCTATTGCAACACAAAAAAAGGACGTTATGCCCAACAACACCGAAATAACCACCAAAAGAATTACCCTACTTTTAGCAGCGCTCACGCTACTAGCTCCAGCAGGCTATCTAATCGGCTTAAACTATTACGTTGGAAGGCTATCGGCACTGGGCGTAAACGGGAGTGTATTCCCATTTTCCATGCAGGATGCTTATGTATATGCCTATTACACCATAGGCTTCTGGCTACATGAGCTGAGTATTTCTTTAAGAGAATTTTTGGTGAGCTTGCTCGTTTGGCCGAACAATCTATTAACAGTAGCAGTAATCTCTGCGCTAACAGCGTTTTTCTACGGCTTAATAAAGCTTATACGATTGGCCAAAAAGGATAAATTAACGCCATTCTTTCATAAGTATTTCAGCGTACTTTCTTTTTTGCACTGGGGTAATAACGACTTTTCAAAATCGGTGAGCATTGTAGGCTTAACCTCTTATACCTTATCGTCAATATTGTTGGCCCTCGTATACTTGTTCGCGCTTTGGTTTATTTTTCCCACAATGGCATATAAAACAGGTGTAGCCAAAACAGAAAAAATGCGATTAGAGTACCTAGAAAAAGGCTGCTATCAAAACGCAGATACCCAATGGAATAATTGCCACAAGCTTATAAGTGCCAATGGCGAAGAAATGTACGAAGGTATTCTTATTTCTCAATCAAGTGAGTATATAGCGCTTTTTACAAAGAAAGGCTCAATGGTAATGAGAACACCAGCAGCTAGTGTAGTTGTAAAGAGTTTCAGCACTGGCAATGGCAATCAAACGCCAGTTGATAACCACTAATGTGAACGGTAATGGTATAAAAAGGCAACATTCACATAATAATGAGTTGTAAAAAACAGGAATGGGGTCAGGTCTTGTCTTTTGCCTATCAAAAGAACTAAAGCCTGATAAACATAAGGTAGCCTCGTCCCACCACCGTAGAGGCGAGAAAAATAATTGAACAGTCACACTAATTTTTAAAGAAGTGTTAGTGTGGCTGTCTGTTTGAGTGTTGATATTGGCGAAATATTCTCTAACTCTAACGACTCCGGATTAGGAGGTGGTAGTGACGGTGAAGGAGATTAGTCGTAACAAGCCGCTCAACCATCAGCTGCTGTGGCAGCTTGGACCGCCGCAGCGTTGCCCGTTTTGCGGTGTCACGCTACGCTACAGAAAGTTAATAAGACAGTCACTTTAACGGTGGTTTAGCGGTAGCGCCTCAGGCGATAGAGAATGTGCAAAAAGCCGTACAAGAAATACTTGGCACCTCTATCGAAAAAAGCTATCAGCATAGAGCGCCAGATAATGATAGTGAAATGCCAAAATTAATAATGACCTAACAATGCCATCCACTTGGACGTCAAACTCTCCGTTTCGCTCCAAGTTTTCCGCCTGTGATGGCGAGCGTTAACTGTACGCAAGAATTAGAGAACGGATGTCTAACGAAACAATATTAGATAGATTGCTTAATGATATCGAAGAGTATGATGCTTCACGAAAAAATCGAGATGCATTTGCAGACCGGTTTGCTACTGCTATAGAGGCACTTGAAGGTATTCCATATTCTGTGATCCGAGATTCAAGGGACTGGCAGCATCGTATTGAGATGGAGGGCTACTTTGATGAAGAAGGTTTTGAGTCAGAGAATGAAGTAGTAATTCCAAAACTGAAAAGCTGGGTAAATGAGCTTAAAAGAAAATACAGTTAACAAGCAGCAGCAACGGACTGTCAAACCTGTCACTCAAATTGCTTCGCAATTACGTGCCAGCTTTGCCAGCCGCTGTGCTGGGCGTTGAAGCTGTAGAAAAACTCTCAAAAACAGGCGTTTTTTGATAAAATCAGGCATCGAAACAGGAACGCTTCGTATGCCAAACTTCAAAA
>NZ_JAKSDZ010000022.1 GCF_023509475.1 Aestuariirhabdus haliotis
TGTTCAGGTCTCGACATGAACGGCGAGCTTCGCCTTGATAAAAACCATTTTAGGATCCGCAGAGATCTATCCGAATTAATCAGAGGTGCCTTAAGCATGCCCGCAAATTACGAGCCAATCTGGTTGTTGGCAATAAAATCAATGGCTAAGCAAAGGGTTGAGATTTTATATGTCTAGCAATGTAAAATTTACTGACATCGGGATGCTGTCATTAAGATAGCTATTCATTCAAGGGGGCAGAGTCACTAGAGTCCCAGTTAATGGCAAATAAAACAGGCTAAACCATCTTGGATTCTAAAATGGATGTGCGAGCAAACACTACAAGCTTAAGGGCTCTGACCCCTTAAGCTTCTGACCCCTTAAGCTTCGACCCCTTAAGCTTCCATGCTAAAGGGCCTTAACTTAGTGCCATTCAGGTCAGAGTCCTTTAACTCATAGAAGCAATTTCATAAACCAATCTTTTGACTCATCATTTTTTAGCCACTCAACAACATCTTCCAGAAAGTGCGGTTCAGGCGTAACATTTGTTCCTCGGTCACGATCTACAAAGTCAATTGAGAGAAACACACTACCTTCATTAGTCAATTTGAAACTTTTTCTCGTTTCAGATAGTTTCTTTATATTAGCGCACCAGCCAGATCCAGAAACCTCATACCACTCATCATTAAAGACAAAAAACAGACTATCTTCACTTTCAATTAAGGCGATAAAATTACCTTTTAAGAAAATACCGTAACCGCTTTTCTTCTCCAATGAAAAGAACTTTCTACCAATGAAATTTCTGTTCGCATCAATTTCAAAACCTATCCAAGGCCAGTGCGCATTTTTAACAATTAATGATTTCATTGTTTATCCGTTGGCACAGTATCTAAAGCAAAGGGGGCAGAGCCCTAAAGCAGAGAGTAGGTTGTCAGCTTTTAAACCATCTCCTAAGAAAACACTCCCTTCACTCAAACTAATGCGGTTTAGCCGACTCGGACTGATTGGCGGCGGCCAGTGCTTTTTTCTCTTCCGCTTCTCGATACGCGGTCGCCAGGCGCTGCAGGGCCAGCACCGCATTCTGGACTTCCTGTTTCAGCTCCGCCTCCAGGGCTTCCCGTGCCTGATCTTGCAATAGACGTTCGGTAGCCGGCAGGGCTTTTCGAGTCTGGTGGGTGGCGAACTCCCGGGAGCGATCGTACATCTGCTCGATCACCTTGTACTCGGGGGACTGCAGCAGTTCGGGGTCCAGTTTTTCCAGTAATACCTTAAGACGAATGCAGCCTTCGGTGGGGTTCAGTTCGCCGCGAGACATGGTGGTGGAGATGACCGTAATGGCTTCAAGTAATTTGGCCCGTTGCTCCTGCTGCAGTTCCAGGATGCGGCGATTATTACGGAACACCTGTCGCCATAAATAAATCGCATACACAGACAGGCCCAGGATCATCAGGGTGCCCAGCAGCACAAAAAATTGGGTGGAAGATGAGCTCACGAGTCGGTCTCCAGCAATGAACGAATAACGGGTTGTAATGATCTTATCACGTCGGCAGGCAAGACCAGATTATGAGGGCTGCCTGGATCAATCACCAGATTAATGCTGTCATCCAGCTCCAGCAATGGCCAGTACCCCGGAACTGAAAGGGGTTCACATTCGAAGGGCAGCTGAGCCGCCATTTCCTGGGCCAATTCCATACCGCTGAACAGGGCCAGAGCGCCTGTGTTCGGGGCTATCTCCAGCTGTAACAGCTCCGGGTCCTCTTTATTCTGTGACTGCGAAAGCAACTGTACTTCGGTGGTGATCAGGCATTCGAGAATGGCGTCCAGTGCGCGTTCCTCGCCCTGTTGTTTAGCCTGCAGTGCTTCGAGCAATGTCATGTCGCGTTCCTCAACAGGGCGACATAACGCCCTTGGAAACGCAATGCGGGCTCTGGCTCTGCGATGTTCACTTCAAGTTGAAGGCTGGCCTTGCCCCGGCTTTCGAGTAGGTTCAAAAAGCTTGTCCGTGAGTCCGCTTCGAGGATGCAATAGCTGTTCAACTCTGCTGTTACCGGTTTGAGGTAGTTCATCTGACTATCCGCTACCACCACCTCATTGGCACCCACCTGATCGGCCAGCAAGGTGGTAAAGCACCAGCCGGTGATGGTGACGAGTGTCGCCAGACTGCCGCCGAAAGCGGTGCCCTTGTCGTTGATATTCGGGGGCAATGGTGCGCTCAGCCTGAGTGATTCCCCATCGTAGTGCTCAAGTCGAACCTGCATGGCGGACAACAGGGGGATCTGCTCGAGAATACGTGCTTCCAACGCCTTGGCCAGCGGATAGGCCTGAGAATCACTCACCTTGGTTTTGCTCTCGGGTACTGGCATTTTGTTGGATACGACTAAGGATACCGCGCAATATATTGAGCTCGGTTTTCTCGGGGCGTGCACGGTTGAACAGACGCCGCAGTTTGGCCATGGTCTGCCCGGGATGATTGGCGATAATAAAACCGACTTTCTCCAGGGTTTGTTCCAGATGCTCGTAGAAGTAGGTTAACTCCCGGTTTTCGGGCAGCTCGGGGGCGGGTTGGGCGTCGGTGGAAAAGTCGCAGGAGGCAATATAAAGCTCGTAACTCAGCAGCTGTACGGCGGCGGCGAGGTTGAGTACGGGGTATTCCGGATTGGCCGGAATATAGACATGGTAATTGCACTGCTGGATTTCATCGTTGTGCAGGCCCATGGTCTCCCGACCAAATACCAGGGCGACCTGATTGCTGGTCGCCTCCCGGGCAACCTGTTCTCCGCATTGGCGGGCACTCAACTGGGGCAGTGAGAGGCTGCGGCTTCGGGCGCTGGTGCCGATGACTACCGAGCAATCAGCGATCGCTTCTTGCAAGGTGCCGACCACGGTGGCCCCGGCGAGAACATCCTTGGCCCCGGCCGCCATCGATTCCGACTGAGGGGAGGGGTGCTGTTCAGGGTCGACCAGGTAGAGGTGGCTCAGGCCCATGGTTTTCATCGCCCGGGCGGCGGAGCCAATATTACCCGGATGAAAGGTATTAATAAGTACTATTCGAACATTATCGAGCATGGTGACAATCAGTACGCTGACAAAAGGCCATTATAACCGTATCCGAGAGCAAGCGAGTGGCTTTTTGCAAGCCCTGGAACAATGACCCGGAGCGCTATTAGCGAATGACGCTCAGTTGCCGTTTGGCGTTATAGAGACTGATATGCCAGTTGTTGCGGGTAAAGGGGATTTTTACCGCTGTGGCATTCAGGGGCGCGTAACTACCGCTGTAGGGCGCTTCGTGTTCGGCAATAAAGTCGAGTCGTTCGCGGCTGGCGTTGTAGGTGTTGACCAGGAAGTTAATCGTACCCTGCGAAAGGGGTACCCGGTAATAACGAATCAGGTTCTGGGCCAGTCGTTCGGCGGCCTGAGCCAGATCTTTTTCGACCTCAAGGGACAGGGCCTCGCCCAGACCGGCTTTGCTTTTGGCGCTGGAACCCAGGGCAATGGTACTGATCAGGGCCGAGTTGGCACCATAAATAGCGCGCTGTACCTGGGGGGAATGCAAGGCGATATAGGGGTCCAGTGCCAGAGTAACCTCGATAGCGATCTCTTTGGCCTTGGTGACTGTCAGCCGACGTTGACCGGGATCGACCAGGGTTTGGCCA
The DNA here is from genome assembly GCF_023509475.1 of Aestuariirhabdus haliotis. Classification (NCBI taxonomy): domain Bacteria; kingdom Pseudomonadati; phylum Pseudomonadota; class Gammaproteobacteria; order Oceanospirillales; family Aestuariirhabdaceae; genus Aestuariirhabdus; species Aestuariirhabdus haliotis. The sequence continues at coordinate 3,633 of NZ_JAKSDZ010000022.1, forward strand.
TGTTTGGAACCAAACAAAATGTTGGACTCGCTCAGGTAATCGGCCATATGCAGGGCCAGTTTCAATTTTTGCTCCGGGTTCAGGTGCAAATTGTGCTCGGAGATCACCAGCGCCCGTTTGAGATTCTCTCGGGCCTGCAGGTCACTGTGGTGCGTTTTGGTCAGGTGTTGCCAGCGCTGCATCGCTTTGGTGAAGTCGGAGTGATCGCGGCCAAGGTGGATATAGGCGCGTCGGGCTTCGTTGTACAAAGCCAGGGCTTTTTCCAGTTGGTTGGTGCGTATTTGCAGGGCCATGGCCTGACGGTTATCGGACAGGGTTTGTGTTCGTAGCTGGTTTACGGTTTGTGCCAACCCCTCGATCGCTTCAACCGAGGCATTGAACAATGTCTGGGGGCTCAAGCCAGCGGCATTACTGATGTCATCGTTGGCATCGCAGTAGTTGAGGTAGGAGGCCAGTGCTCGAAGACGGCTGTAGACCCGAGCACGACTCAGGCGATAGTCGTTGCGCTCCTCCTCCAGACGATCGAATGCTTTGGCGATATCCCAGGCGCCGTTGTAATCAAATTTCAGATAGGCGATCTCGCGGCCACAGATCAACTCGAAGCAGAGCGTAAGCATCTCTTCGACATCCTTGAGGGTCATAAGCTCGGCATTGTCATGCTCGATGGCCGATAGAATTCGCTCGATAAACAGGGGGTCCCGGGCTCTGCCGAGTTTTGAGCTGGGAGCAATACCCTGCATACGCTGCAGCAAACTGTGGGCAATTTGAGGGTGGGTCTGGCGCAACTCATCGGCGGCTTCCTGCGCGGCAAAGGCGGCCTTATTGATTTCATCTTGCATGCGATGATAGAGCCCTGCACGCCGGAAGGTTTCTATCTTGCGTGCCTGTCCGGCCAGTTTCTGATTATTGCTCAGATCTTCAACCGCAGTGCTGATCCATTCAGGGCCCAAATCCAACTTGGTCAGGAGCATACCAGCCGCTTCAATTTTGCGGGTTTCTTCGCTCAGGTTTTCGAGCTGCAGATCTTGTACGCGATGAATAATGTCGGGCAGCTCATCGATGGTTTTGGTCAGTTTGCGTTTCTGGTCGGCCTCTTTATTGCCAGCAGTAACGTTGTAAATCAGTTTAAAACAGATACCCAAAAGGCCGGCAATAACCGAGTAGGCAAAAAAGTAGAGTGTTCGGTCAAAAGAGATCATCTCTCCGTAACCGATGTAGTAACCACCCACAGCCGCCAGGTAAGTAGCAGGCCCGGCTGTCCAGGCCAGACTGGCCAGGGTAATGCCCCAGGGTTCTTTGTTCGGCGCCGAGACCACACGGTTCAGCCAGTGGTTTCCTTTCTCTTCGAGAAGCACTGGCTTGGGGGCTGAACTTTTGCGCAGTCGGCGGAACAGGGCCATCTTTTTAGCACACTATCTTTGTGTTTCCGCTTACAAGAGTGCAAGCGCTGGAATCATTATTGTAGAGCCGTCTCTTTCACCGAATATAGTGCGTATTTATACGCATTCTGCCAATATTGAGCCGTTTATTTGAGCAAGGTGATTTCGCCGCTCTCCTTGACGTTAACGCTGGGTATCCACCATTGGCTAAGGTCCAGGCGACCATTAAAACTATAGCTGAGCATGTCGCGAGGGTTGGTCAGCAATTCATGCAGCAATCGTGCGCCATTAAATACATCGGTGGAGGCGGTTACGCTGAAGTCACTTTCTCCGTAGGCGGGCACGTCCTGGAGATTGCCACTGGCACCGCTGACCAGCTCATAGTCTTCGATGCTCACGCTATAAAAAATACCCTTTAGAGGCAACGGCGTATCGTTTGGGTTGATGATTCGCAAACCGATTTTGAAACGCTGGCTAAGGCCATCGGCCGGTAACAGTTTGATGCTGGTGACATGCAGTCGGGGTTTCTCATAATCCGGTGTTACCGAGGCGCAACCGGTTATTATTGAAGCGATGAACACCCAGCACAGTAGCTGGACAAGAGTTCTGGAGGTTTTTTTCAAGCTTGGCATGCCGATACTCTCTTTTTATTCAGTGAGCGAGATGTTCTTCGCTAAACGTGCTGTTATTCGGTGAGTGTTTTGTGATCCCGTAAACTTTCTGTTGTTAGCTAAGCTTGCAGTGATTGGGCGTACCTGGTTATCGAACGAACCTTGTTCCTATTGAATGATCATTGGCCTTGTCGAATAGCCATCGATGCGAGTGGATGGCCAGACAACGAGCCTGGCCATCAAAATATAGTCGTTAGAAATGCTCCGGGATAAAGGTTTGTTCCTCTATCGGAGTTCGAATATAGCCTTCCTTGTTGATGGGAGGCAGGTCGATCGTCGGGTATTCAAGTGCCTGGTAGGGGACCATGCTGAGAAAATGGGCGATGCAATTGAGTCGAGCTTTCTTTTTATTGTCACCGTTGACCACGTACCAGGGGCTGTGTTTGGTATCGGTATAAGAGAACATCGTATCCTTGGCCTGGGAGTATTCAGCCCAGCGGCTACGGGACTCGAGATCCATGGGACTGAATTTCCAGCGTTTCAATGGCGTGGTAACGCGCTCTTTGAAGCGCTTTTCCTGAACCTCATCGGAAACGGAAAACCAGTACTTGATCAGCAGGATGCCAGAGCGAATCAGCATGCGTTCAAACTCCGGGCAGGAACGCATAAATTCTTCGTATTCGTCGTCGGAACAAAAGCCCATGACTCGTTCGACGCCGGCCCGGTTATACCAGCTGCGGTCGAACAGTACGATCTCACCGGCGGAAGGCAATTCAGATACATAACGCTGGAAGTACCATTGGCTTTTTTCTTTTTCGGTTGGCACGCCCAGGGCGACAACGCGGCAAACCCGAGGGTTGAGTTTTTCCATAATGCGCTTGATCACGCCACCCTTGCCGGCGGCATCGCGGCCTTCAAACAGCACGACGACTTTGAGGCCTGAGGTTTTGACCCATTCCTGCATTTTGACCAGCTCGGTCTGTAAGCGAGACAGCTCGTTTTCGTAATCTGATTTGCTCAGCTTGGACACTGCATTATCCATCGGGCTCTCCTAAGTCTGTTCCGTTCTTGCCTGATCGTCTTCTATCAGGGTAGTGCCGGTGTGCTACCGAGTCGACTATTTTGCACGTCATTGCTCAAATCAAGAGGTTCCAGTTGCCGGGACAGTCGCTCCAGGGTGTCGGTAGGTTCGCTTTGGGCGGCAACACCGACGTGCAACGTAAGGTTGAAACGATCCTGATACTGTTCGTGAAGCTTTTCACGAAGCTCTTTATAGATGACGCGGCACATGGTCTGGGCGCTTTTCTGATCATGCCCGGGGAGCAGTAGCAGTAATTCATGACTACCGTATCGGCCGAGTATGTCAGAAGGTTGCATCAACGTACGACAACAGTCTACTAGGGTGTTAAGCAATAATAATTGTCCCTTGTCATCCAGGGGACGTTGTTCAACGAGGCACTCTTCAAGACTCCAGAGCGCAATGCACAGGGGTTCCTCATGTTTGTTCCATTGTCGCATGGCGCGTTGCGCATGTTTCAGTAGTGCGGTCCGGGTGAGGGCGCCACTGTCATCGGTTTCGCTGCCTTCGATGGTGACCCGGTAGCGACGATAATTCAGCACCTGCTCTTTGACTGTTTCACAAAAGCGATTGGCTTGTCGCAATTGATGATGGGAGAACTCCTGTTCGCTGCTGGGACAAATAAGAATTACGGACCATTCACGACGCCAGCTATACAGAGGAATGACCGCCAGAGCCGGTGCATCCTGTAGCGCAGAGGAGGGTTCTAGCGCATTGTCGCGTTGTTGCAGCATCATGGCTTCTCCCTGGCTGGCAACGCCTTCCAGTAACTTGATGCGTCCTGTGATCTCCCGACTGAAAAACTCCTCCAGCTGGTGATCTCGACTGTAGACGCGAATGCTGCCGGTGTTGCTATGGAGCAGGGCGCATCTTGGGGTTTCCATAACGTCGGCGAGGGTGCTGACCAGCTCGCTATAGACCTGTTGTTCCGAACTGCGCGAGTGGATGGAGGCCAGGTATCGGGTGACGGTGTCGGATTTGTGTCGACGTTTTTTCTCATCGGAAATCCGGGTGTCCACTTCCCGTGACATCTGCTCGGCTTTGTCTCGTTCCCGTCGAATGATATTGATGCGATCGGCCAGGCCGGCAGATAGTATGATGGCCTCGAGAGCAGCGGCGACATGGATGCCGTAGAGAGTGACCGGGCTCTGGTCGACCAAACCCAGTGCGCTTAACGTGGCAATAAAGGTCGCGGTCAGTAAGAAGGCCCAACCGGCCAGAAACCAGCGCGCTTGCCGATTTCCTTTACGCATGGCAATTATCGAGGCAACCACCATCAGGGGTGCCAGAACAAAATTCGCCCAGTTATGGAAGCTGGCGGTAATGGCATCAAAGGCGCGAATATTGAACAGGCAAAGAGTAGCTATGCAGCCCAATAAGCCGATCATCAGCCAAATAGCCCGATTCAGGTTTGGCGTGTAATAGGCAAGATTGACAAAGCTCTGGTTGAATCGTGCTGCGGTTGCCGCGGCCAGGCAGGCCATAAAGATCAACTGTTGTACGCCCCATTCTGGCCAGGAAAGCCAGGGTATCTGGTAGATGGTGGCTTCCCGGGTCATCAGAAACAGGCACAAAGAGACCATATAAATGGCGTAGTAGAGGTAATTCTTGTCCTTTAAAAAGGTGAACAGAGACAGATTGTAGAGCGCCAGAGCCAGCATGGTTGTGAAAATCACCGTCAGGAAAACGGTCATGTTGGTGTCTTGTTCGGCGAGAGCGTCGGGGTGCCATACTTTGAGGGCAACGCGAATGGTCAGGCTGTCTTCAACATACACATAGAACGGACGAGAATCGTTACTGTGAAGGGTGATGGGAATCTGGTAGTGCCAGTTTTTTGGGGCCTGTTTGTTACTGAAGTGGTCATACCCAATCGAATGCACCTGATAGCCCTCGTTGCTGGGCACATAAACACTGAGGTGATCATAAAAGGGGCGGCGAAACGCCAGGACCTGCTCTTGTGTTTCTTGCTCGGGTTGCAGAACGAAGCGCAGCCAGATGCCATCTCGAGTACGATCAAGCGTGAGTGGTGACTGTTGTTGCTGGGTAAATAGCCCACGATGAAAGGCGCGTTCAACCTGTTCGAGGCTGAGCGTGCCTCGGTTGGTTCGCCAGTATTGTAATTTGGGGGCAATATCAATAACCCGGCGATCATCGACCTGGATGGTCGACGGCTCAGCCGCTTGCAAGGGAGAAATAACAGCCAGTAGAAACAGCGTCACCAGCACATGACTGTAATGCAAACCAAGCCGAAACAGTGATGTTGACATAGAACCAATCCGTTAGGTAATGCGAAAAACTCTATCATGGACGAACGCGCAGACACCAGCTTACTACCGTTACAAAAGGTAGTGAGCGGCTCTGCTTTTTTGTTGGGTGATATGTACTGCAATCAACCAGGCAGCGGCAATCGAAAAGGACGGTTGGGGTGGCGTTAAGTTACTGCTTGGCGGTGTTCCCAAACTGTTCTATGGCATAGGCAACCCGGTCGTCTGTACTCATATCCGGGTGACGCAATGCTTCGATGGCTTGTAAACGAGGCAACAAGCCCGTGCCGTTGGCGATTTGAACGGCGAGGCCGGGGCGCGCATTGAGTTCCAGAATCATCGGCCCCTGATTTACATCCAGCACAATATCGGCTCCCAGGTAACCCAGCTGGGTCATCTCGTAACCGGAGGCCGCCAAGGGCAAAATACGATCCCAGTGGGGCACGGCCAGGTCGGCAAAATGGGCCCCGGTATCCGGGTGATGAGAAACCGGACGATCGTATTGCACGGCGTGCAATGCCTTGCCGGTGGCCAGATCAATACCGACACCTACGGCGCCCTGGTGCAGGTTGGCCTTACCATCGGAGGCCTTGGTGGAGACTCGCATCATAGCCATCACCGGAAATCCCTTGAACACAATCACACGGATATCGGGTACGCCTTCGTAACTAAAGTCATCGAAGACACTGTCGAAATGTACAAGGGATTCGACCATGGCCACATCGGGCTTGCCCCCAAGGCTGTACAGGCCGCTGAGAATATTGGAGCTGTGACGCATGACGTCCGCTTCGGAAACCCGCTCCCCGCTGGGTTTGAGGTAATAGTCGCCGTCGCGACCCGTAATCACCAGAATGCCCTTACCCTGGCTGCCCTGAGCCGGCTTGACGACAAATTCACTGTAGAGTTCGAGAATATGAGAGAGGGTATTGACCTGATATTGATGTTCCACCACGCCCAGCAGTTTGGGCGTCGAGGCCTCGGCCTTTTCGGCCACCTGTTTGGTTTTAAGCTTGTTGTCGACCAGGGGATAGTAACGCCGGTCGTTGTAGCGGGAGATGTAGGAAACATTGCGCCGGTTCATGCCCAGCATGCCATGGGCATGCAGTTTTGCGGGGGTGGTAAAGAACATTCAGTGCTCCTTAACCATGGCCTGGAAACGACGCAATTCGGTCAGGCGGTAGCCGGTATACTGACCGATCAGCATGATAATGCCAAGCAACACCAGTAACAGCTCCGGGAAGTTGAAGGTCAGGTGCTCGACCAGGGTATTGGTCATAGCCAGATAGGCCATGACGGCCACCAACAAGCTGCCACCGCCTTGAATCAGCACTTCCTTGGGACCATCTTCTTCCCACAGGATCGACATACGCTCGATGGTCCAGGCCAGGATGATCATCGGGAAGAAGGTTACGGTCAGGGCCTGGCTGAGTCCCAGTTTATTACTCAGAACGCTCATGATGGCCATGATGATAATGACCACAATCACCACCGAGGATATTCGCGCTACCAGGAGCAGATTGAGGTGGCTGAGGTAGGAGCGGATCCAGAGTCCGACGGAGACAATAGTGAGGAAGATCGCCAGGCCGACAAACAGAGTGGTCTGGATCAGAGCCAGGGCAATCAGGATCGGCATAAAGGTACCGGAGGTTTTGATACCTACCAGAATTCTCAGCAGCACGACTACCAGGGCGCCGATGGGAATCAACAGAATGTGTTTGAAGGTGTTCTGGATTTCTGTCGGTAAGCTATAGATCGAGAAATCGACCAGGGCGGCTTTGGTATCTTCACCCAGAGCAACGGCGAGGGCCTTGGCTGGGCGGCTATTTTCGATAATTGAAAAGGTCACTCGGGAATTGCTGCCCCCTTCGACATCCAGCAGCGACACGCCTCCGCGTTGCCATAACAGGAAGTTATCCGGGGTGCCGGTATCCCCGGTCTCCGGATCAAGCAGAATCCAGTGGGGGTCGGCGTAGAGTTCAATCAATTCGGTCAGGGTCTGGCGCTTGCGGCCGTCTTCCAGGTGCAGCCCTCGAGCGATGCGGGCGGGAATCTTGGCACGGTTAAGCACCACCATCATGATCGCGACCTTCTGCCCCATGGATGAGTTGTTCTCGGTATTCAGCAACAGGCTCATATCCATATTGCTCTGGGGATTGTTCAACAGTCGCACCAGCTCATTGGCAAAACTCTTGGCATCGGCCGAGCGTTCTGTGATGTGGGTAACCAGGCTATCCGCGGCGATCCGGGTGGATTCGTCCAGGTGAGAAAAGTCGATGACTTCCGGCGGTGTGCTGGCCTCCAGAGGCGTGCGAACCGGCGCATGGAACAGCTGCAGGCGATAAAACAGGGTTTGGGGGCCGGTGGCATTGCGTCGGGCCCATTCTGCCCGGCGCTGTACGCCTTCGCTGTCCCAGCCAAAACCGTAGCCTGGAGAGGCAAAATCCTGGCTGATGACGATGTCGTTAGGGTCGCTATCGGGTAACGCTAGGGACACCTTGACCGGTTTGTCTTCGGCATTGAATACCACCTTGGCTTCCACGGTCCAGACGGAGCGTTGCTCCCCCGGTAGCAGCGGAAAGCCCAGCTCGATTTTTTTATAAGCGGTCAGCCCCAACCCCAGACTGATGCAGATGAAGGCTAGCAAATAGACTTGTACACGTGCGGACATAGGTTATTTTCCTGCGGGGACGGGTTTGCCGGCGGCCAGCTTTTTACTGACATCAACCACGAAAATATCGGTCAGCAGATTGCGGCCGACCAGGACCTTGTAATCGAAAGCTTCCCGATCGGCCAGAGTGACTTCGATCCGTTCACTGACTTTGCCGATGGTCATGGTCACCATCACTGCAAAGCGTTTAACGTCCTCGGCGCCGTGTCGCTTGATGGAGGCGATACGGGTAATACGGCGTTCCAGGGTTTGCGACCCCTGGCCATTTTCGCCCAGGACCTTGAACTTCACCCACTTTTTGCCGTCACGCTCAAATTCAACCGTGTCCCAGGCATGAATGGACGTCGTGGTGGCACCCGTGTCGATGCGGGCTTTGGTGGTGAAATTGCCCGGACTGACATGGGCCAGTTCCACTTCGCCGATGATCGTTTTGTCGCCAGGCAGCTTTTGGGTTTTGCTGGGCGCTTTAGGTGCGGGAGCCACTGCGCAGGGTTTGCATTGAAGGGCCTGGGATGATGGCGAGGCTGTTTCAATACTGATCTGCTTGTCGGCTGTGGGCGCTGGGCTGGCGGTTGGTGGCGGTGACGATTGCGTCGAAACGGGTTGAGAGGTGGTCGGAGTGGCCGGCGGTGTACTCTGGTCTTTTGGTTGCGGGGCGGTTTGACAACCGACGATCAGGAATAAAATGGTGGCCAGGAGCGTAACCCGAGACAGGCGCATAATCGAATCCTTGTGCAAATTGTATCGTGTTGAGAGTATTCTGTATCAGTACAGGGTAGCAAAGATCCCTGTTTATAGGACAGCGGCAATTGTATGCAACCATCTATCCGGAATGGCCCGGTGGCGGGTGCAACAGGCACATACCATTAAATCCGACACAGACTCGCATAAGGTTATGTGACACAGGGTCTCTCAGTGCATAACTCCGGAACACATATGAAAGCGTCATCACCATCGATAGGCAGCGGCTGGTCGCTGTTACCCCTGCTTTGTTTTTTATTGATTTTCTTTGGCGCGGGTCTGTATTACCACAGCATTGGCACCGAGTTTGCGTTTTACCAGGTTAAAGCGCCGGTTGCGATTGTTCCGGCCATCGTTCTGGCCCTGATTCTGGGCAAGCAGTCCTTATCGGTGCAGCTCGATACTTTTCTTCGTGGCATCGGGGATAGCAACATCATTATGATGTGTCTGGTGTTTCTATTGGCCGGTGCCTTTACCGCCGTATCCAAGGCGATTGGCGGTGTCGATGCCACGGTGAACCTGGGCTTGCAATGGATACCGGCGCAGTGGGTCTTGCCGGGTTTGTTTGTGATCGCGGCTTTTATTGCCACCGCAATGGGTACCTCGATGGGCACCATTGCTGCGGTGGCGCCTATTGCCGTGGGTGTGGCTGATGGCACTGGATTGTCGTTGTCCTTGGCGGTTGGTGCGGTCATTGGCGGTGCCATGTTTGGTGATAACCTCTCCATTATCTCCGATACCACCATTGCGGCGACTCGCACCCAGGGCTGTGAAATGCGGGACAAATTTCGCCTCAACTTTATGATTGCGGCCCCGGCAGCTCTGGTCACCATCCTGCTATTGTTGTTGCTCGGCGATGCCGCCACCGTGGGCGAGATACCAGAGGTGGAATGGTGGCTGGTTTTACCCTACATGGCCGTATTGTTGATGGCGTTGTCCGGTTTTAATGTGCTGCTGGTGTTGTTTTGCGGAATTCTGTTTTCGGGAATTTTGGGGCTTGCGCAGGGAACCTTCGCCGTCGCTGGATTTGCCAATGCCGTTTATAGCGGTTACGAGTCGATGCTGGAAATAATGTTGTTATCGATGTTTATCGGTGGCCTCGGCGCCTTGATGAAAGAGCAGGGTGGACTGAGCTTTCTCACTCACTGGATTTTGCGCATTAGTCAGCGGGGCGGTTTGATGGCGACAAAACGAGCGGGTGAGTCGGCCATCAGTGCTCTGGTGGCGTTCAGTAACCTGTTTGTGGCCAACAATACGGTTGCCATTGTGTTGAGTGGTGGCGTCGCCAGGCAGATTGCAGAGCAGCATGAGGTGGACCCAAAGCGCAGCGCGAGTTTACTCGATATTTTTTCCTGCGTGGTTCAGGGGTTGTTACCCTATGGTGCGCAAATTTTGTTGGCCGCATCCTTGTCCGGACTTTCACCTCTGAGTCTGGCGGGCAGTATCTGGTACTGCTGGCTATTGGCAGTCGCCGCTTTGATTGCGGTGTTCATGGGGTTGCCCAAATCCACCACAGCCAGTACCGAAGGTGTTTAGCTTCCTGTGTTAACAGGGTGTTTAGGGATGCGGGTAGTCGATAGTCGCAGGCAGTTGATAGTTATTAACTGTTACTAGTTATAAATTGTTGATGGATTTGAGTGAATAGATTGTGAAATGTTCTCGCCTTGTCGCCAAGGTATCTAATTGACCAATAACGGAGTATTGAAAGAATGATCAGACGGACCAAAATTGTTGCCACGCTTGGCCCTGCGACCGATGACCCTGCAGTGTTGGAGCGCTTGTTGCTGGCCGGAGTGAATATGGTTCGCCTGAATTTTTCCCACGGCGATGCGGATTCTCATCGGCAGCGTGCGCATTGCGTGCGCGAAATCTGCCAGCGGCTGGGGCTTAGTGTGGCGGTGTTGGGGGATCTGCAGGGACCTAAAATTCGCATAGCCCGTTTTGCGCGTGGCAAGGTCCAGTTAGCGCGAGGCGCGGCTTTTTGCCTGGATGCGAATCTCGATAAAGAGGCGGGAGATGAAAACCGTGTCGGCATCGCCTATAAGGCACTTCCCGGCGACAGTAAGCCGGGCGACCTGTTGTTGCTCGATGATGGCCGAATTGTGTTGGAAGTGACCGGGGTAGAGGGCAGTGCAATCCACACCAAAGTGTTGGTGGGTGGAGAGATTTCCAATAACAAGGGCATTAATCGCCAGGGGGGAGGGCTCTCAGCGCCGGCTCTGACCGAAAAAGATAAAGCCGACATCGTGCTGGCCGCAGAGCTGGATATTGATTATCTGGCGGTCTCTTTTCCGCGCAGCGCCGAGGATATTGAGCAGGCCCGTCAATTGATTCGTGAGGCAGGCGGCGAAGCCCTTGTCATGGCCAAAATCGAGCGAGCCGAAGCGGTCGCCGATGACGTGACCCTCGATAGCATTATCAAAGCTTCCGATGCGGTTATGGTGGCCAGGGGTGACCTCGGGGTGGAAATTGGCGATGCCGAGTTGATCGGCAAACAGAAACAGATCATCAGCCGCGCGCGAAAATTGAACCGGATTGTGGTGACCGCAACCCAGATGATGGAAAGCATGATTCACAACAGTTTGCCGACCCGCGCCGAGGTGTTTGATGTCGCCAATGCGGTTCTCGATGGCACCGATGCGGTGATGCTTTCTGCCGAAACAGCGACCGGCGATGACCCTTGCGGTGTTGTTGAGGCGATGTCCCGAATCTGTATCGGAGCCCAGACCCATCGATCGGTAACCAACTCGCGCCACCGTATGGACATCACCTTTTCCAGTATTGAAGAGTCGATCGCCATGGCGGCCATGTACAGTGCTAATCATCTTGAAGGTGTGACGGCGATTGTCTGCTTGACCGAATCAGGTTCGACGCCATTGTTGATGTCTCGTATCAGCTCCGGTTTGCCTATCTATGCCATGACCTCCCATGTTCGTACCCAGAGACGGGTGGCCCTCTATCGAGGGGTAGAGCCGGTTCCCTGCGCCATCGAGCAGTTACCCGAGGGCGAACTGGAAGAGCGTGCACTGGCAGAACTGCGGGATCGTGGCGCCTTGAAAACAGGCGACCTGGTGATCTTGACCCGCGGGGATCGGGTTGGGGTTGGCGGCAAAACCAATAGCATGCGGATTTGCCGGGCATAGCGGTTCATCGGCAAGATTGCTCGGAGGTTGAAGGTGGCGGTTGCGGCTTTGGAAGGGGTTCCATAATACGGAAGTGGGTTGTGGGGCGAGCTTGAAAAGGTGTAATCAATATCGCACACTCGCCAGCCGCAGAGCGGTTGATGGTGGGTTCACTTTTTGGGCGCTAGGGCGGTTAACAGGATGAGGGTATCACCGTGGAGTATGAGCTAAACCTTATTGTTATAGTGGCATTAGTCAGTGCGGGCCTGATTTCCGGTTTTATTAACACCCTGGCTGGAGGCGGATCGATGTTGAGCTTGCCGGCGTTGATGCTGGTGGGCATGCCGCCTGAAATTGCCAATGCCACCAATCGAGTCGCCGTACTGTTGCAATCGATCACCGGTATGGCTGGCTTCAACAAGCATGGTGCTCTCGATCAAGGAGCGATTGCTCCGATTTTGGTACCAACATTAGTAGGCGCCCTGGTCGGCGCTCTGATTGCATCTTACCTTCCTTCAGTGGTTCTCAAACCCGTATTACTCGGATCGATGGTGTTGATGGCCCTGGTGATGCTGTTCAAGCCAGCGACCATTATCCCCGACTCTGATACCACGCCCTATACCTTTGCTGAACGTCCCGCCGCCTGGATGGGGATGTTCATTGCCGGGCTCTATGGTGGTTTTGTGCAGGCCGGGGTGGGCTTTATTCTGATTGCCGCGCTGGCAGGCGGATTGCGTTACGATCTGGTGCGGACCAACGCATTGAAGAATGTCTGTACCGCGGCGCTCAGTGTGGTGGCCCTGGGCGTATTTATCGCTCGGGATCAGGTGCTCTGGGTGCCAGGACTGACGCTGGCGGCAGGCAGTGTGGTGGGGGCTCACCTCAGTGTGAAATTTGCTATCAAGGCCAGCCAGCGCACCCTCAAGTGGATTCTTCTGGTCATGGTGCTCATCGCTTGTGGTGCCGCGATGTTTAGCGGTTAGCCAGGGTTCTCTGGCGCCTGGTCTATTGATGACATCCCGTTGGTTTGGTGTTGCCTGAGTCAAAGCGGCACTGAGCCGGCGTGCCTGTCATACAAGCTTTGTCTTAACCGGGCCAATTCAGTATTGGCGCCTCTCAATTGCCCTGTTTCTATACGGTCATCACTCTATTGGCTATGTAAAAAAAGTGTGAAGGCTGTCAAATAAAAATGACATTCCGTCAAGTATTGCGATACAGTGCGTTCGATATTTATGTACACTTCGTGCAAAAAATCAATCACTTAATCTAGGGACGGACGGGGCTTGCCCCGGAAAAACAGGTGTTTATGAACAATTGTTGGCGGTTATTGGTTATAATCTTTTGGTTTATGGTATCCAGTGTTCAGGCCCAAACTCTGAGAGTGTTGAATTGGTCCGATTACGTCGATGAAGGCGTGCTCGAACAGTTCAAACAGGAGCAAGGGGTTGAATTGGTTTATGAGCTGTTTGAAAGTGAAGATGAGTTCCTCGAAAAATTTTTCGACGCCAAGGAACCCTGGGATGTGATTGTTCCCCCCAGCGCTATGATTCCTTTCCTGAGTGGGCGTCAGTTACTGACGCCGCTGGACCCAAAAATGATTCCGATGAGCAAGGGACTCGATAAGGGGATTATGTCTCGTCTGGCACGACAGGATCCTGATAACAAATATGCAGTGCCCTATATGTGGGGTACCACCGGCATCGGAGTTAATGAGCAAATGCTGGCGCAGTTAGGTATTGATCCCGTGCAGATGAATAGCTGGTCATTGTTGTATGACGAAGATTTACGTAAGAAAGTCTCACAATGTGGGATTGCACTGTTGAATGAATCCTCCGAAATGTTCGCCACCGCATTGATCTACCTGGGCTATTCGGTCAATACCAACAATAGAAGTGAATTGGATGCGGCCGCGGCTCTGTTGAAAAAAACCATCACGGATACCCGCTATCTACATACCTCTCAATACAGTACGGATCTTGCCGAGGATAAACTGTGTCTGGCAGTGGGTTACTCGGGCGATATTATGGCGGATGTGGATGAAAGTGAGAATGAGGCCGTCAGTTATCGAGTTCCTGAAGAGGGTGCTGCAGTATGGTTCGATGCCATGGCGATTCCAGCATCCAGCCAGCAAAAGAAGCTGGCACATGCCTTTATTAACTTTATGATTCAACCCGCTGTTGCCGCCAGGAACACCAACTATGTTGCTTACCCGAATCCGGTTCCGGCTAGCCTTGATCAGGTAGATGTTGATGTGAAAGAGGATCCGGCGGTGTATCCACCCGCCAATATTCAGGCTCGATTGCAGGCGATTGGTGCGTCTGAGCGTAAACTCAGGCGTTACAAGCGTAAGCTGTGGGTGTCGGTTAACTGTCATTCGGGACGGTTTTGCCAAATTCCCATGAAGAACCCCTACGGCTACTAGGGTTTCTCAAGGCGAGCCATATCGCTCATGCCTGGCACCAGGCTGTGCCATCAGTTGCTCAACTCTTTTTGACACGTCACCTGTTAGCACAAAACTAACAGGTGACTCTTTTACTTGTTTTGGGCCAAGGGACGCCGTAATTTGCCGAAGGTATGAATCTAGATCAGTGACAAGGGCGTGGGTCTGTGTAAGGATAATCCCTAATTGACTATGGTCCGAATTAGGGAGAATCACCATGTGCCGCCTTTTCGCAGTGATCGCTGTTGTCACCGCCTTTGCCAGTAGTTCTGTGCTGGCCGATGAGCTAGCGGTTCATCGAGACGAGGCACGAGCGATCAGCAAAGAGTTTGGTCAGCAGTTGCAAGCCGTGTTCAAACCCGCAATGGAGAGAGGGGGGGCGATTCATGCCATCGACGCCTGCAATGTCCAGGCAACCCCAATCGCTAATGAACGTGCCCAGGCCAGTGGTTGGAAAGTTGGCCGTACCTCTTTACGTACCCGCAATAGCGCTAATGGCCCCGATGGCTGGGAACGGGCGGTGCTGGTGCAATTTGAACGCCGTAAACGGTCCGGGGAAAATCCCGCAAACCTGGAATACTTCGAAATGGTGGAAACCGGTAGTGGCAGCGAAGTGCGTTATATGAAAGCCATCCCAACGGCCGGTGTTTGTCTGGCTTGTCACGGCCGACAGATTGACCCCGATGTGGCGGCCCATATTGAGAAACTCTACCCGGATGATCGCGCTACCGGTTTTTCCCAGGGTGATTTGAGAGGGGCTTTCAGTCTGAGTAAGACACTGCCTTAAGGCATTAATATTGAGGTCAAACGCTGTTCTTGTCTTGGCCGATTGCCTGAACAGGGATTATTGCCGCAAGTGCTAGTCGCTGCCATCCTGTCGATTGACGGCGGCCTCAAATATTTGCTGTAGCAGATCGGGGTCGTCGAAATGCCTTTCAGAACTAAAGGCTATGGCATGGTGTCCCCACTGCCGCATTGCGCCGGGTGATTCGATACCACTGGGCCAGAGTAAAATCTTTTCCGCTCGTTGAGTGCCGCTCACCAGACCCTTTGGTGAAGAAAACAGATTTTGAGATCCCGCCCCCCAGGGTAAGCGCCGGAGTTCGTCCGAACTCTGTAGCTGGTAACGGTTGGCGTCTGCCTCTTTCCTCCCCCAATCCGCACCGATCAGCATATGATCCTGACTACTTATCGATACTCGTAAGCGTTGTCCGCTCTGGTACTGGGCCGGTTTAAGCAGCAAGGGGGGCTCTCCAATCGATGCCTCCGTCTTCAACTGAAGCGATGTTTGCAAGGGCAGGACAGAGTAGTAACAGCCGCAGGGGTGAATGCTGTCCAGTAGCAATGGCTGGCCTCGTTCGTCGAGCGTGATGCGAAGGTAAAGCCCATCCAGTTTGCCCGCGTATATATCAAGCCAGTTGCTTGCCGGGGGCCGTTGATCAAACCAGACCAGGTAACTCAGTTGCAGCAACCAGCGGTTGTTCCAACGCGTATAGCTTGAATGGGTGTAGGTCACGACCTCTAGCGGGTTGACTCCTGGTTCATCGTTCAGCCAGCGTGGGGCGCCTGGCAGGTCGAAGTCTCCCCCTTGCTCGATCTCCCAGACCGGCGCGTAATGCGCGAACAGCTGCTGCTGCCGGGAGGGCGTCATAACCGGCAGCCCTAAATGACTGCGTTGATAGGCTTCAGTCAGCCATTGCCGTATTTGCCCGGGGGGCAGGCGTGCCGGCGATGCTGGCTGGTACTGGCGGGTTGGCAGCTGGGGACCCTGATAAAAGCGAGACTTGAGTTCCTCGTGCAGGTCTTGCAGCGGTAAACCCATCAAGCGGCTGGTCAAAGGGTAGAGTCCAATCACCTGTAACTCGGTTCGATAGCGAGACGGGTAGGGTATCGTCGCCAGTCGTTCGGGCCAGCTGGCGTCCTGAATAAGGTGTTGGGATTGTTGTTCGAGGCAGTTTTCCAGAGAGTCGATTGGATGGTCACTGCCAAGATTGGCGTGATCACTGCGCAGGGCCTGACGGCCAAGTTCAAGGCTGATTTCGAGCCATTCCCGGCGCTGTGACTCTGTCTGCAGGTCCCCTAATAATGACCAAAGGGTTCGATCGGCTCTCAAGTAGGGAAAGGGACTCAGGGGCTGTTCCTGAACATCGGCTATGCCCCTATCTCGGGCTTGATGATACAGCGATTGCAAATGACCATCGCATATCCGGGGTTCGGGGTTGGGTAGCGGCGTTGTTGTACTGCATCCGATCAGGAGCGCCAGGCCGCAGAGGGTCAGAATGAATCGAAGACTCATGGTGCTGGGCTATCGTGCAGAGTTTTCGCAGACGCCTGAAGCCTGACCAACGCCTCGGCGGCAGTCGATAAACACGGTCCGTAGCTGATGATGCCATCCTCATGGCCGAGCATGGCAATGACGCCCTGATCGGCGGTCAGTAATGAACGTATTTCCTGCGCCATCGTCGGTGTTCCATAGGCGGTGTTGCTATCCGTACAAGACAGGGAAAGCTTACGGGCCTGATGCCAAATCAGGGGGCAATGGACATGGATTACGGCATTGCAGCCATGACGCTGCTGATAGATCACCGCGTGACTCAAGGCTTCTGATGAAGGTTCCGATTCTCCCTGGGACCAGAGCCGGTTCTGCTCGACTTCTGCGTTCAGCACCACAGCCACATTTGAGGCTGCGAGGCTGCTCAAATGGCCCGTTTGGGTGCCGCTGATTATAAATGCATCCACGCCAGTATCCCTGTGTTGGCGATCCGATCCTGGATACGGCCAGCGCTGGCTGATATTGCCGAATCCGAGTCCCTGGTAACGGACGTTCGATTGCCCGATCATGCCCCTGTCGAGCATCTGCTGACGCCAATAGTTGAGTCGCGACAGGTCAGGAATCGGCAGCAAGGCGCGCTTTTCGTGATGGCAGCGGTATTTGGTAACCCCCTCGCGTTCCATCAGGCGTTCCTAGTACCGGATAAGCAGCGGCTGATAAGCAAATGATGCGCTGAGGTGGTGCAGCAGGGCATGGTGACCTTCGCTTTGCCAGGTATCCGTCAATTGCTCGTTGATCTCCTGGTAGCGTTGACGAGCCTGATCCAGGTTAGCGGGCAGGGCTTGTTGGCTACGGTAGTCTCGAATCAGGCTGAGCCAGAATTCACTAATTCCCATAATGTAATGGGGCCAGGCGCTGGCCAGTTCAGGGCTCCAGTTGGGATCACTGCTGTCGGCTATATCGGGTCGAGAGTTGTTGCTGATACCTCGGTGGTGCATGCGAACCAGGTCTTCGGCCAGTAGCTGGTTGCTCCAGGGATGGTTCACCACCTCAAGGTAAATCTGGTTGGCGGTGCTTGCGTCGGTGTACAGAAGCAGGGTCAGTTGATGACCGGCTGAGCCGCGGCCCGCCCGTCGATGAAAGCGCCAGAACCTGACCTGCTCTCTATGCCGATCCAGACTCGGGCCAAGTAATTCGGCAGCGAGCAGCAGGTCCATGCTCCACTCGGGGTCATGTTCGGGATCCCACCGGTGTTGCAGCATTATGTAACGCCAGCCCATGGCATTGGCCTGGTCGGGTAACTCGGCTGCCGCAGCCGCCACCCCCGTTTGCGATGGTGGCGATGTGGCAGAAAGGGCGCAGCCGCCTATCCACAGGCTGCAAAGAGCAATGAGCAGTTTTTTCATAACGGCTATTGTGAAAGGCGTTGGCCCCGGGTGCAACATCTACCAGGAACAAACCTCAGGGTGCCAGGAACCCACACAGGTGGGGATGATTAGTCAGGCACTGGCCTTGGCGGCTTGATAGACCAGTCTCACCACATCCATGCTGGAGACGATGCCGATAATCTGATCGTCTTCGGTGACAAAAATGCGGTGAATATTATTGGTAGCCATGACCTGGGTAATCTCTTCTACCCCGGCGCCGGCATCAACGGCGATGATTTGAGCGGTCATGATGTCACTGACCCGGCGCTGCCCACAAAATTCCAGGTCGTCTACCTGATCGCTTAATCGGGCGCTTTGTTCGTTGTAAAAATTCTGCTTGCTGACCACTTCGTCTTTGTACTGCGGGTTATTGCTGTAGCGCAGGATATCGGTGATGCTCACGACGCCTACCAGCTCTCCCTCCTGGTTCAGTACCGGGGCACCGGACAGTTTGTATTCGGCAAAAAAACTGGCCAGTTCTGGAATATCCCAATTAGCCGATACACTGAGTACGTCGGGAGTCATCAGCTGGCGTGCTGCCAGCTGGAACAGTGAACTTTCGCGCATATCAGTCATGGGATTATCCTTGGATGCAGGGGCTGTTTTGCAAAGCGGCAGTGTCGTGGAAACGCTCTTGAGGGTCAATTGATACACATCAACTGAGTTCGCGCGAATGGTCAGTCGTCTTCTTTCTAGTACTCACCTTAGTGTAGACCCACGATATGTTCAATAACGGAGTAACTCCGGTGGAAAACTGCAGTCACAGTACTATTATTGATCACCTCAAGGCAGGCCCTCGTGTGTTTTCGGTAGCCATCGCATCTACGGTTAAAGCCCCTTGCCGAGCATGCTAATATGGGGCTCCCCGGTTGCCTATACGTTTGGTATTTTCTGTGTCAGACCTGATCTCATTTATTCACCGCCGCAGCGCTTTGATGATTGGCTCTCTGATCCTGTTGTTTGTCCTGCTGGTATGGGTCAGTGGTTCTCTGGCTCGGCAAGTAGCCTATGACCGTTTGCAAGAAAGTGCCGAAGCACAACTGCAGCGCTACACCAACTCTCTGGAAGTGACCCTCAGCCGCTATGAATTTATCCCGGAGCTGTTGGCGACCAACCCCCTGTTGCGTGATTTTTTACAGGACAAGCGCGATGAGTATGTGTCACAGCGCTTAAACCGTTTCCTGGAAAAGATGAATGAGATCAGTAATACCTCCGATGTTTATCTGCTCGACAGTCGGGGCACAACGGTAGCCGCCAGTAACTGGAACCTTGCCAATACCTTTATTGGAAATAACTACGCTTTCCGACCCTATTTTACCCAGGCGATGGAGGGGCGGGCGGGTCGATACTATGCCCTGGGCATCGCCTCGGGTAAGCGAGGTTATTACTTTTCCTACCCCATTACCGATGCCGAAGACATCATTGGTGTCGTGGTGATCAAAATCAGCCTGCGGGATATCGAATTTCAGTGGAGTAATATTCGACTTCCCCATGAACCCGAGTTGATGGTAACCGACCCGGATGGCATCACCTTTATTTCGACACGCCAGCAATGGTTGTATCACTCTCTGGAGCCCCTGAACGCAGAAGGCTGGGAACGAATTCGCGAAGAGCGCCGTTATGGTGAACAATCACTGGGTACCCTGAATGCTCGTTGGGTCAGCTTGCCGGAATCGTTGCAGGGTAGCTCCGCGCAAATGGTATTGATCAATCAAAATCGTCGCTCCAGCCCCTTTTTGGTCAACAGTTACAATATGGAAACCGCCGGTTGGCAGGTGCACTTATTGAGCCCTACCGAGCCGGTCAGGAATCAGGTGCTGACCACAGTCATCATCAGTGCGGCACTCTACATCATCGTCGTGTTGTTACTGCTGTTTCTTGTCGAGCGGTTACGCAATGTGAATCGATTGCGACAGGCTCATGACCTGTTGGAAAGCCGAGTCGTGAGTCGAACCGCCGACCTCTCTGAAACCAATCGTCGCTTACTGGACGAAGTGGAAGAGCGGCAACGTACCGAGCAGCGCTTGCGACAGACGCAGGATGAGCTGATTCAGGCGGCAAAACTGGCGGTCATGGGGCAGATGTCAGCGGGCATTAACCATGAACTCAACCAGCCCCTGGCGGCGATTCGCAGTTATGCCGAAAATGCTAATAAATTTCTCGAGCGAGGCCGGGAGCTTAATGCTCGCGCCAACCTCGATGAAATTGTCCAGCTCACTTCACATATGAGCAAAATTGTTGCTCAGTTCAAGGTGTTTTCGCGGAAAAGCTCTGGCACCCGTGTCTCGGTTTCGGTCAATGCTGCCCTTAATGCCGCCATCAATATTATTGCGCCGCAGTTGCGTCAGCAGCATGTGCAATGGCACATCGAGGGACAAGAACAGGATCTCTACGTACTGGGCGATATGGTGCGACTCGAGCAAGTATTGGTCAATCTGCTGTCCAATGCGTTGCAAGCTATGGAAAGTGCAGAGTGTAAATCGCTCAATGTGAGACTCTTTTGTGATGATGAGAGCGCAAACCAGAAGGTCGTGATTGAGGTGCATGATAGTGGAGAAGGCATTGAAGACGCCTTGATGGAGCGAATCTTTGAGCCCTTCTTCACCACCAAGGGTGTGACCCAGGGGTTGGGGTTAGGATTATCCATTTCTCATCGCATTATCGAGTCGATGCAGGGCAATATGATAGCGAGTAATCACCCCGATGGTGGGGCGGTATTCCGAATTGAATTGCAACGCAGTCAGGCGCAGCAAGGTAGTCAGATAGCATGAACACAGGTGAAAAAATCGTAGCGAAAAAAGGTCAGGTGCTTTTTGTCGATGATGAGCACCATATCCGGGTTGCCGTGCAGCAAACCCTCGAATTGGAAGATTACCAAATCCGCTGTTTTAGTACGGCTGCTGAGGTATTGGAAAACCTCGATGCCGACTGGCCAGGGGTGCTCGTTAGCGATATCAATATGCCGGAAATAGATGGCATCGAATTGATGCGGCGAGTGCGAGAAATTGACGCGGATCTGCCGGTTATCCTGGTGACCGGCCATGGCGATATCTCGATGGCGGTATCGGCCATACTTGACGGCGCCTACGACTTTATCGAAAAGCCTTTTGCCTCCGAGTTGCTGGTGGATGTGGTCAAACGAGCGCTGGAAAAACGTAACCTGACCCTGGAGAATCGTAACCTAAGGCGGGAAGTGGAAGCGCAAAGTGCGCCGGGTCCACGAATTCTGGGTAACACACCGGCCATTCAGAATATGCGTCGCGTTATTCATCAGGTGCTGGACGCTCCAACCGATATCCTGATCAATGGTGAAACCGGAACGGGTAAAGAGTTGGTCGCGCGTTATCTGCACGAACACAGTAAGCGCCGGGAGAATAATTTCGTCGCGATTAATTGTGGCGCGGTACCCGAGAATCTGATCGAGAGTGAACTCTTTGGCCATGAGGCCGGTGCTTTTACCGGTGCCGAAAAGTCCAGAGTGGGTAAGTTTGAATACGCCAATGGCGGCACCTTGTTTCTGGATGAAATAGAAAGCATGCCCATGGCGGTGCAGGTTAAATTGTTGCGAGTCATTGAAGAACGAATGGTTGAACGGCTGGGCTCCAATGCCTTAATACCTCTGGATGTTCGCATCGTGGCGGCGACCAAGGTGGACCTTCGGGAGTTGAGTGATGCCGGAAATTTTCGCAGTGACCTGTTCTACCGTCTGAATGTAGTGACAATTGATATTCCCTCACTTCGCGATCGCCTCGATGATCTGCCCCTGTTGTTTGAACATTTTGCCTTGATCGCCTCAGCGCGCTACCAGCAGGAGATTATCCCTTTGCCCGGTGAGCGTATGCATCAGTTATTGCAGCACGATTGGCCTGGTAACGTTCGGGAACTGCGTAATCTGGCCGAACGCTATGTCTTACTTGGTGACGAAGCCAATCTGGCGCCGGGCGAACAATCGCAGTCGGAAGAGATACAGAGTCGGCAAACCCTGGCGGAACGGGTCGATCAGTTTGAGCGCTCCCTGATTCGCGAGTCCCTGCAGCGTCATAAGGGGAGTATCAAGGAAACCATGGTGGCTTTGGGGCTGGCGCGAAAAACCCTGTATGACAAAATGAAAAAGCACGATCTGGATCGGCTGGACTACAAATAATCGAAGATCCGTTGATGGTTAGTGTGCGTATGTGAATAACGCTAACGGCGAAAACCTGACCCGCGCTCAACGCCGGCGCGCACGAGATATGATGATGCCTTTAACTGCCCTCGCCGCCGGTTTTTCCCGGTGGCAGTTTGATAACCGTTATATTCAGGCGCTGCCCGCTGATCCTGAAACAGACAACTACCGGCGTCAGGTGACTTCGGCGTGTTTCTCTTATGTATCGCCGACCCCGGTCCCGGCTCCGCAGCTGGTAGCCTATTCGCGGGAAGTGGCTGAGCAACTGGATCTATCCGAACAGGATTGCCAGCATGACAGTTTCTTGCAGCTCTTTAGTGGCAATAGTTTATTGCCGAGTATGACGCCCTGGGCCTGCTGCTATGGGGGGCACCAGTTTGGTAACTGGGCCGGACAGTTGGGAGATGGTCGGGCCATCAATCTGGCGGAGACGGTCAATCAGCAGGGCCAACATTTCACACTGCAGTTAAAGGGCGCGGGGCCTACGCCATATTCCCGAACAGCCGATGGTCTGGCTGTACTTCGTTCCTCAGTTCGTGAATTTCTGTGTTCGGAAGCGATGCATCACCTTGGGGTTCCGACGACAAGGGCGCTCAGTTTGATCAGCACGGGCCAGCCAGTGTTGAGAGATATGTTTTACGATGGCAATGCGCGCCATGAGCCGGGCGCGGTGGTGTGTAGGGTGGCGCCTTCCTTCACCCGTTTTGGCAACTTCCAGATTCATGCTGCGCGCAATGAGATCGATATTCTCAAGCAGTTGCTGGACCTTACGATTACTCGGGATTTCCCGGAATTGGGCACGCCCGGTGAAGAGGTGTATGCAGACTGGTTTTCGATCGTCTGCCAACGCACGGCGAGTTTGATGGTGCACTGGATGCGAGTTGGTTTTGTGCACGGGGTGATGAACACCGATAACCTGTCCATTCTGGGGCTGACGATCGATTATGGACCCTACGGCTGGCTGGAAGGATATGATCCGGATTGGACCCCCAATACCACGGATGCCGGTCAGCGTCGTTACCGTTATGGCCAGCAACCGCAAATCGCTCATTGGAATCTCTATCAGCTGGCCAACGCGATCAGCCCGTTGTTTCAGGATACGGAGCGCTTGCAGGCTATTCTGGATCAGTATGCGGTCGATTATCAGCAACAATGGCAAACGATGATGGCGGCCAAACTCGGGCTGGATCAGTGGCGAACCGAGGATGACACCCTGACAACCCGGTTGCAGGATCTGCTGCGCCTGACGGAAACCGATATGACCATTTTTTATCGGTCATTAGCGTCCATAAAAACCAGCGAAGCAGCCCTGAACGTGGATGATCGTACTTTGGTTGAGCCGTTGATGGAGGCTTTTTACCAGCCCCAGGAGGTGACCGGTAAGATAGAGCAGCGGATTGCCAATTGGCTGCGGGATTACCAGCAGCGTCTGCGTCAGCAGGATGTCAGTGACCAGCAACGAAGGCAGGCAATGAACCAAACCAATCCACGCTTTGTGCTACGAAACTATCTTGCCCAGCAAGCGATTGATCTGGCCGAGCAGGGAGATTTCAGCGAAGTAGAACGGTTACTGGAATTATTAAGGCGTCCATATGATGAGCAGCCGGGCATGGACAATTATGCCAGGCGGCGTCCGGAATGGGCACGCCAGAGAGCAGGTTGTTCGATGCTATCGTGCAGTTCCTGATTATGGCTGATCTTTGTCAGCGGCGTTAAGGGATAATACCGCTGACAGGGTGACCCTAGAGTGCGAAGCTTCGTAGTAGCTGAATCTCTTCGGACCAGATGCTACTGTCGATGGTTTCCAGCACCATGGGAATCTCATTAAAACGATTGTCCGTCATAATGTAGCGAAAGACTTCCAGACCAATCTCACCCTTACCCAGGCATTGATGGCGATCCACTCGACTACCGAGTTTGATCTTGGCGTCATTCAGATGCATGCCTTTCAAATATTGAAAGCCGACCAGTTGTTCGAATTCAGCAAAGGTACGCTGGCAATCCTCCTCTGTGCGCAGGTCATAACCGGCGGCAAAGGCATGACAGGTATCGAGGCAAACCCCGACCCGGGATTTATCTTCCACGCCCTCGATGATCTGGGCGAGGTGTTCAAATCGATAGCCCAGATTGGAGCCCTGGCCAGCAGTATTTTCGATTACTGCCGTGACCCCTTGACTGGCGTCCAGGGCAATGTTGATCGATTCGGCGATGCGCGCCAGACAGTCATCGATGGCGATCTTTTTAAGGTGACTGCCTGGATGGAAGTTGAGATAGATCAGGCCTAACTGCTCGCAGCGATGCATCTCGTCGATAAACGCGGTACGCGATTTTTCCAATGCGTCATTTTCCGGATGGCCGAGATTAATCAGGTAGCTGTCGTGGGGCAGGATCTGTTCGGGGAGAAATCCTAGCTCGTCGCAGGTCGAGCGAAACTCATCAATGACCTCTGTGCTGAGGGGAGGGGCTTCCCAGCGGCGCTGGTTCTTGGTGAACAGGGCAAAGGCATTGGCTTCCAGTGCTTTTGCATTGCGCGGGGCGTTGGCCACCCCGCCGCTGGCACTGACATGGGCTCCGACATACTTCACGGACAGCTCCTGGTGAGATTAAGAGGCCGGATATTATACCTGGAACCTGCTGTCAGGTAATCGACTTTACCGTGTGATTAATCCCCATCCCTGAGATAGCGGCCAAGGTCTATGGTTTCCGTCGGATCAATATTCAGCGAATCGCGAATCTTCTTGAACAATGCGTCATATTCCTTGCTTTGCATAAAAATATTGGAGGCATTAACCGCATGTTCGCCATCATGAAGCACTTTCATGTCTTTTAGCTCTTCGCGGGTACGGTGAGCAAAGTTAAAGGCCATGTCTCGACGCATGTGGAACGAGCTTTCCAGATGATTACCGTCGGCCATTTTGACATCCAGGGCAATCTGCACCGCTTTTTCGGCGTCGTTAGAATCGGTGGCGATAGTAACTTCGACATTGGCGTGGAGAGTGCGCCCGTCGGCTTTTACGAGTTGATAATGAACCGGGTCAAATTTAGTCACAGCCATTGTGTTCTCCATTTCATCAAAAGGGTGATGACTACATAGTAGGGTATAGGTTTGATGTTGTCAGCCTGTGGAAAATACTACTGCTATTTCAGTAAGTCCGTACGCTGTGTTGAAAGTTGGCAGGCCGGAACAGGGTCTTGAGGCTAGCGGTTAACGTCGAGATAAACGGGGTTGATTTTGGTGGAACCGAATACGGGAAAAGGGTTAAAGGAAATAGATGTTTGTGTATGTAAAAAGAGGCGCTTGTATCCACCTGCTACGGCTAACAATGTCGGTCATGCTGTTGTTGGCAGGGATCTCATTATTGATGGCGCTTTTCCAAAACAGCATGCAGGTTCTGTTAATGGAGTCCACTTACGGCAGTCAGGGCCAGATTAATGCCTTTTTTCAACGCTTTTTGTTCCGGGGCGGAATAACGCCTCGTGAGCTATTGATGCTGCTGGCACTTGGTAAAATCATGGCAGGGGTATTGTTGCTGATCAATCACTACCAGGTCATTGTGATCGGAACTGTAATTATTGGTCTGGCTCTAGGTATAGCGGCTCTGCCGGTGATGACGGTACCTATGGTAGAGCTTGAGGTAATGGCCTATACCTCCCCGGCGTTGTTGGTGCGAATAGCCGACGTGGGATTAATCTTATTGCTGGTGGCGCTGTTGATCGACCGGCAGTCAGCGGCTGGTTTTTCGATCACAGGGTTACGGTTGTTAACCCTGGGTATCGCCCTGCCTCTGGTGGTGGGTGCAGTGTTCCATGGTATGGCGAAAATCAACCACTTTGGTCTGCCTGCCTGGGTGTTGTTGCTCAGTGCGATACCCTTGTTGCTTGGTCGGGGGCGAATATTACAAGTAGGGGCAGGCTTATCCCTGGGGGTCTTGGTTTATTACCTCCTGCTTAGAGGCACAATGATCGAATCCTGGTGGCAATGGCAGACAATAACCGAATGGTTACCCATGATGGTGGGCTGCTGGATCCTGTTCTGTCGTGCTGGATTCCCAGCTGATAAGAGCATGGAAACCGAAGACTGATTAATCAGAGGTGCCTTATATAACGGAAGATCTGGTGCAGGTATCTTTTAAATTCTAACTGTTATTGCTGTTTGCTCCTGATTGTTGAAAAAACAACCAGAAAAAGCGGTATACTCTGGTTGTGAGCGGTTACCGTTAATAGTGTCAGAAGCGAGGTTGTGGTCATGCCAGTAGAAGGACTTTCCGTATCGTCTCCAGTGACCCCGAATACTAACCAGGGCAATCAGGATCGAGTCCAGCAGCAGCGCCAGCAGGTAGAGCAGGCGCAACAGGTGGAACAACAGCAAGAAGATGTGGCTCAGGTGCAGCAGGTTGAGCAAAGCCAGGAAGCTCGTCAGGAAGAGCAAATTCAGGATCAGGAGAACCGGGTAGGCACCCAGATTGATCTGAGTGCCTGACCGGTCAGCCAAGGCCAGCAAAGCGCTTTTTCTTTACAGGTTATAAGCGGCGGTGTGGTGTCTTGTATAGATCGTTTAAATCCAATAAAAAAGGGAACTCAGGTTCCCTTTTTTATTGCTGCGAACCGGACCAGGCCAGCTTATTGCACAGATAGGGCCTGGCCACAGGCCAGATCACTTACACCATAAAATTTCTTACCCCGGTGAAAAATATCTGCGCCGCAATGGCCGATACAAACAGCCCTGTGACCTTGGTCAGGATCACCTGAACCTCGGGGCGATTAAGGAATCGCGCCCGGTTCGATAACCGCAACAGTAGCCCGACGGCAATCACCGCGCAGAACAGCGATAAGGCAACAGTAATGCGTTCCTGGGTGCTGTTAACCTCGGCGCCAATAACCATCAACACACCGATAACGCCGGGGCCAACAGTGATAGGCATGGCCAGGGGCACCACAGCAATCTCCTGACCATGGTCGGCAGAGACATCGGAGCGTCCATTGATCATCGACAGGGCTGACAGGAAGAGCACGGCACCGGCACCGATCCGAAAAGCATCCAGGGTGATGCTGAACAGTTCGAAAATGGTTTCACCGGCAAAGAAAATGATAAGGCTACTGATCATAACCGCCACAGTAACCTTGTTAGCAATGCGGTTCTTCTCGGGTGCCCCCAGATTTTTTGTTAACGAGGCAAAAACCGAAACCACAAAAAACGGGGTAAAAATAAAGAAAATCTTAAGGAAATAATGAATAAAAACCGGGGTCATAACCGATCTCCCTAATCCAGTTGAGGCGCTTACCTGTAGAGAGTGTGGTAGCGCGCGCAGGGTAAAGAGATACGGTATCGAACGCAACCGTTTTAAGGCTTTGTCAGTGTCACCTGTTGTACCCCGAGAGGGACATCCAGGGGGCGAAACCGCTGATCCATGCGCTGGGAGGATGGCGGTCTCCTGGATTCTCTAATAACCTTATTGAAAAGCTGATGGATGGAACAGGGTTGCTACTGGCTAAACAGGGAGAAGGGCAGTTGGTCCCAATATTGTCATGGAAGAAGAGATACCTCGGTGTCGACGTACGCCGTGCTCTATTGTTGTTGCTGGGAGGGCTCTTGGCACCTCTGCTGAATGCGGCTCCCCTGGAATTGCAGTTGAACGCCTACCATCTCCCTCCTTTTGCCTATGACCCGCAACGCTCCGATCAACATCAGGGTTTTATGGTTGAATTGATCGCTTTGGCGGGGCGGGAGCTGGGCTGGAAAATAGAGCCTCGTTATCTGCCTTTTGAAAGGTCGACCCGAGCTTTCGGGCGGGGTGAAGGGGACCTGCATGTCGCTGTCATTCCTTCTGATAGAGCCGAGCTGGACCTGTTGCAAGAGAAATGGGCCTGTGCAGATTCATTGATGACACTGAGGGTATACCGTTATGACAATCTTGAATTTGTCACCGAGGATGAATCACAAACCCCTGGGGCTGACCTTCTGGTGGCAGGGCCTTTGCGAGACCTGGTGTTGCCTCGGGTAGAGCCATCGACTGATGTTCAGGTGGTGAACGAAACTTTCCGTCTGAGCAAGATGTTTTGGTACGAACGGGCACGCTCGGCCATTATTGCCGGCTTGACGATGGAGGATTTTTTCTCCGCCACACCGCCAGATTTTGACTATCAACGAACGCTGTTGTTTCAGGAGCAGGTGAAGCTCTGCATGAATCGTTCATTGATTAATGTTGAGGGCAAGCTGAAACGCTTTATGAGCGCCTGGAAACGCCTCTATCGTGATCGGGATCAGGAGCCGGTACGCAGCATTTTGCAATATTATCAGGTAGAGTCCTATTGGTGGCTCGACGAGCTTCATCGTTAAGTGCCAAGTCCGACCCTGGGTCCTCTGTCGGTGAATAAGCGGGTGAGGACCCGTTACGGCTTATCAGCTTCGCGAATACCCCCTTTGACTCTGTCACGAGTGTTGCCTATGACCAGCCAATTCTACAAGTCACTTCTTTGTTGTGCCCTGCTTCTGGTATCGAGTGGGTGGCCGCAAGGATCCCTGGCCGAGAGCCTGATTATGGCCGACGGTGAGGGGGCCGTCTGGCGGATCAGCAGTGGTGGCCAACAGCTGTTTATCGGCGGCACCCTGCATATGCTGGGGGCAGAAGATTATCCGCTGCCTGAGCCCTTTGCTTTGGCTTACCAGCAAGCCGATGCGGTGTTTTTTGAGGCGGATCTGGCGTTAATCGAATCTCCGGCATTTCAAACCAAACTGATGGCGGTGATGCTGTATCCCGAAGGTGACAGCCTGGAAAACCGATTAAGTCCCGATGTGTATCGTCAGCTTGAGGCGTATTGCCGCAGCAAGGGATATCCGATGGACCTGTTGCGCACCTTTCGACCCGGGCTGGTCTCGGTGACCTTGTCGGTTATGGAGATGCAACGACTGGGTATGGCGGGGACCGGTGTCGACCAGTACTTTTTCCGTAAGGCCCAGCTCGATGGCAAGGCGATTGGTGAACTGGAGACGGTCGATGAGCAGCTGGCCGCAATGTCTGCCATGGGGGAGGGCATAGAGGACCAGATGATTCTTAACACGCTGCGTGACCTTAAGACCCTGCCGAATACTCTGGTGTTGGTCAAACAGGCCTGGCGTAGCGGTGACCTGGCGATACTGGAACAAGATGTGATGGCGCCGATGCAAAATGATTACCCGGATATCTATCGCGAACTCCTGGTAGAGCGAAACAATGCCTGGATGCAAGAGATTGAGCGGTTGTTACAAAACGACCAGACCGAGCTGGTATTAGTTGGAACCCTGCACCTGGTAGGGAATGATGGTATTTTGCAACAGCTACGCCAGCAGGGTTATACCGTCGAGCGCTGGTGAGCCCTGGCGTTGTTGGGACTTACTTCCCGAGCTTGCACCAATGCTCGTAGGGCGTCGGGTCGATCTATCTTGATACTGGCATAGCTCAGCTCAATCCAGCCTTGTTGTTGCCAGTTTTTCAGTACTCTGTGCAGGCTTTGTCGGGTAATGCCCAGCATGTCGGCAATCTGCGCCTGGGAATATTGCAGATGCTGCGTGGCATCCGGCCGATGCAGGCGGCACAGACGCAATAACTGACTGGCGACTCGCGTCGTCAGATCATAGAACGCCGACTCTTCCAACAGCTGTCCTGCCAGCCGGATGCGACGACAGAGGATACGAATAAAGTGGCGATAGAGTTCGGGGTGTTCGGACAACACCCGATCAAACTCCGTTAGTGGGATCATCAGCAACTCACTCTGAACAATGGCGGTGGCTGTTTGCGCGTAGGGTTCCCCGTCTAGCGCCGGAATTTCCCCGCACCACCAACCGGCTTCGATGGTACCAAATAACAGCTGTTTGCCGGTGCTGTCGCTGGCTGTGAGCTGGATCTCGCCGCTAAGCAAACCATAAAACCCCTTGGGCTTATCTCCTCTCCGGTACAGAACCTGCGAGGGCGGTAGCTGAATATGACGAGCGTGCTTTAGCAGCGATTGCTGCAGGTTCGGATCCATTGAGGCAAACAAGCCACTGCTGGTGAGTTGGGCCGCATCGGCGGAAGGCATGTTTGATTTCCTGTGAACTGTAACTTTTTTGACGGTGTTGTCGGTCAGGCCAATCTACACTGTACGGGTTTCAACGGCTGGGTGCACCGGCCCGCAACAGGGAGCGAGGATTATGGCTGACAGGATTCCCCGAAATAAAGATAACGATAATAGCGAAACCATGGCGTCCCAGCGGCGCGATTTTATCCAGCAGCAAACGGGTTCGACAGCCCGGCATCTGGGGCATTACTCGATTGACGCCGAGTCCACTCAAGGCAATATCGAGCACTTTACCGGTGTAGCCCAGGTGCCGCTGGGACTCGCCGGGCCGTTGCGGGTTAACGGCGAGCACGCCCAGGGAGACTTTTATGTGCCCATGGCAACCACAGAAGGCACCTTGGTGGCCAGCTACAACCGGGGCATGCGGTTACTGCGTGACGCCGGGGGCATTACCGTATCGGTGGTAGATGATGCCATGCAGCGGGCCCCGGTGTTTGTCTTTAAAGACGCGCGCCAGGCTCGGGATTTTGGTGTCTGGGTCGAACAGAATATTGCGGCCATCCGTGAAGTTGCCGAATCCACAACGTCCAGTGGCAAATTGCTGCGCATTGATCAATACGCAGCAGCCTGTTTGCGCTACCTGCGCTTTAACTTTTCAACCGGTGATGCCGCAGGCCAGAACATGGTGGGGCGCGCAACGTTCGCAGCCTGTGAATGGATCATGCAACAGTATCAGGGCATAGAACGTTATATGTTGTCGGGCAGTATGGATACCGACAAGAAACATTCACAGCTCAATACCCTGCACAGTCGGGGCAAGCGGGTTATCGCGGAGGCGGTGATTCCAGACCATTTGCTGCGCGAGCAGATGGGCGTCTCGGCCGAGTTGTTGTTTCGCTCCCGCCAGATCAGCAACACCGGCTCGTTTATGGCCGGAGCGATGAACAATGGCTCCCATTCGGCCAACGGTATTACGGCCCTGTTTATCGCCACCGGGCAGGATGTCGCCAATGTGGCCGAATCTTCGGCAGCGGTGGTCTATGTCACGTTGACGCCGGAGGGGGATTACTATTATTCCATCACCCTGCCGTCGTTGATTGTAGCGACCCATGGTGGCGGTACCGGGCTTCCGACCCAGCAGGAGTGCCTGCAGATGTTGGGCTGTTCCGGTAGTGGCAAGGTTAACAAACTGGCGGAAATTATTGGTGCGACCGTACTCTGTGGCGAACTGTCGCTGGGAGCGGCGGTGATTGCCGGCGACTGGGTCACCAGTCACGAACAATACGGGCGTAATCGTTAAGGCAACTCTGTTTGACGGTCGGACTCACAGTCTGTTGCTGACCAACCCGTACAGCAGCCATTAAAATGGCCGGCAACCCTGAGGTGACCGGCCATTGTTGAAGGGTGAATGATTAACCTCGGTAGTAGCGCTGTTCAACAAAAGGCGTGCGCGAAACAGTCAATGGTAGCTGTTTGCCTCGCACCAGAGCGAATACCTGGGTATCGATGACGCTGTACGGCGTCTCTACATAGCCCATGGCAACCGGCGCGTTGATGCTGGGGCCAAAACTGCCGCTGGTGACCACGCCAATCTTGTCGCCATCGGCGTTGACCAGTTCGGCACCCTCACGAATCGGTGCTCGACCCTCGGCCAGTAAACCGACCCGTTTGCGCTTGTAGCTCTTGTTGGCAATCTGCTCGAAGATAATTTCGGCACCGGGGAAACCACCAGCGCGCTCGCCATCGGCACGGCGGGGCTTGCTGATGGCCCAGATCAGGCTGCCCTCGATCGGCGTCGTGGTGGTGTCGATATCGTGGCCATACAAGCATAAACCGGCTTCCAGGCGCAGTGAATCCCGAGCCCCCAGGCCAATGGCTTCGACCTCTGGCTGCTCCAGAAACAGGCGGCACAGGCGTTCGGCATCGCTGCTTGGGATAGAGATCTCGTAACCGTCTTCACCGGTATAACCGGAACGGCTGACAAAGCACTCGACGCCGTCGATGGTCATCAAACGGGAGTCCATAAACACCATGTTGGCGACTTCGGGAGCGATTCGGCTCAGGGCGGTGACCGCTGCCGGTCCTTGCAAGGCCACCAGTGCTCGATCATCCAGACGCTCCAGCTGCACATCCTCACCCAGATGCGCTTGCATATGAGCAATGTCCTGCTCTTTGCAGGCTGCGTTGACCACAACATAGAGATGGTCGCCGTAGTTGGTCACCATCAGGTCATCGAGCAGGCCGCCTTGCTCGTTGGTAAACAGGGCATAGCGTTGCTTGCCAGCGGGCAGGTCGATAATGTCGACCGGTACCAGGGTTTCCAGAGCGGCGGCGGCATTGGCACCCACCAATTTGACCTGACCCATATGGGAGACATCGAAGAGACCGGCTTTTTCCCGTGTGTGCAGATGTTCTTTCTTGACCCCGAGCGGGTACTGAACGGGCATATCGTAACCGGCAAAGGGCACCATCTTGGCTCCCAGTTCCACATGTAAATCGTACAGCGGTGTTTTCAGTAATGGGCTATCAGACATAGGGGTCTCCGGGTTGAGCCAGTGCAATATCGGGTTCACTAACAGTAGTCGATAGCGCCCGATTTCACAGCTGGAGGGTCTCTTGTTTTTGGGATTAAGTTTCCTATAGGAATCAAAGTATAGTCTTAGGAAACATAAGAAAAAAGCCTTTTTGTGTCTCGGTGCCCTGTTTCTGAGCCGAGTTTCAGGGCCTGAAGGCTGCGCTTGAATACCGGCCAGATGGGGCTAGGATCAACAGAGTAGAGCGATCCCGGGCGAAGCTGAGATATAGGCCGTTACCGGATTGTGGAAACTGTTATCACAGCGCCTGAAAGGAACTCAGCCCATGGTAAATGACCGCTTTTATCTGCGTGTTTTGATCATCAGTGTATTGGTGTTGGGTGGCTGCCAGTGGGGCAGCTCCAGCCCTCAGTCCCAGATCGAGGTCGAGGTCACGTACCGCGAGCGCATGATGCTACCGCCGAATGCGAAGATTTATGTGATGCTGCAGGATGTCTCTAAAATGGATGTGGCGGCAATCACCCTCAATGAGCAGCAGCTCAAGAGCGACGGTAAGGCGCCTCCCTATCGCTTGACCCTCAGTTATGATCCGTCGCGACTTGATAGCCGTCACCGGTACGCCGTGCGGGCCGAAATACGCAGTGGCGGTAGTCTGATGTTTACCACCACAGAGCATATTGACCCCTTTGTTGAGGGCTCGCCGCGTCCCTTGCCGATTTTGGTTCGGCGGGTCCAGTAGTCAAGCCCGCCTGATCAGTTGGGCACCGGATTGATTATTCGAGCCCCTCGATCACCCCGTCGGGATTGACCTTCATTCGTGCGGCTGCCGGTACCTTGGGCAGGCCAGGCATGCGCATGATGTCGCCGGTCAGCACGACAATAAAGCCCGCTCCCGAATTCACATGAAGGTTCCTGATGGTGACCTCAAAGTCCCGCGGGCGACCGTGCAGCAAAGGGTCGTCGGACAGTGAGCTGGGGGCTTTGGCGATGCAGATTGGCAGATCGGTCAGTCCGAGCTGCTCAATCTGGCGCAGGTCTTTCTCGGCTTGCTTGGTGAAGGCGATGTCGTCGGCGCCATACATCTCCTGGCAGACGGCGCGAATCTTATCGAGAATTGGCATCTCAAGCTGATAAAGGGGCTCAAAAGGTCGACTCTTTTCGGCGCTTGCCATCACCAGTTTCGCCAGCTCCAGTGCTCCTTTGCCGCCATCGGCATGATGGGTAGTCACGGCGCAGGATACTCCGTGCTGTTCACAACGCTGTTTGATCAGGGCAATCTCGTCATCGCTGTCGGTGGCAAATCGGTTGATCGCCACGACTGGATGTTTGTTGAAATGCTCCACGCTCTCAATGTGTTTATCCAGATTTTCCAGCCCGAGTCGCAGGGCTTCGACATCTTCGTTAAGCAGGTCATTGCGTGCCTTGCCACCGTGCATTTTCAGGGCTCGTACGGTTGTGACCAGCACCACGGCATCGGGGTCCAGGTTGCCGAGTCGGCATTTGATATCGAAGAACTTTTCCGCTCCCAGATCAAAGCCAAAGCCCGCTTCGGTGATTGCCCAGTCGGCATAATGCATGGCCATTCGGGTGGCGACCAGACTGTTGCAGCCGTGAGCAATATTGGCAAAGGGGCCGCCGTGGACAAAGGCGGGGGTGCCCTCGAAACTTTGTACCAGATTGGGATGCAGGGCGTCGCGCAGCAGCGCCATCATCGCGCCGGTGATATTGAGCTGACGGGCGTAAATGGGCTCTCCCGAATAGCTGTAGGCGGCCAGGGTATTATCGAGGCGGCGGTGCAAATCTTCGGCATCACTGGCCAGACACAGCATCGCCATCACTTCGGAAGCGGCAGTGATATCGAATCCGCCCTCACGAGGGATACCTTGCCCCTTGCCGCCGAGACCGACCACGATGTGGCGTAGGGAACGATCATTCATATCCATCACCCGGCGCCAGACAATCTGGCGTGGGTCGATTCCCAGCTCATTGCCGTGAAAAATATGATTGTCGATGCTGGCCGAGAGCAGATTGTTGGCCGACGTGATGGCGTGAAAGTCGCCGGTAAAGTGCAGGTTGATACGGTCGGCCGGCATGATCTGACTATAGCCACCACCGGTTGCGCCACCTTTCATGCCCAGGCAAGGGCCCAGCGAGGGTTCCCTTAGTGCCATACACACCGATTCTCCCAGCTGGGTAAAGGCCTGTCCCAGGCCAATCGTGGTAGTGGTTTTGCCTTCACCGGATGCCGTAGGGGTGGTTGCGGAAATCAGTACCAGACGATTCTTGCCCGGTCGAGGGCGAGGGGCTGCCAGTGCGTTCAGGTCGATTTTGCAAATATCACGGCCATAATGCATGCGATGGTCAGGATCGATTTTCAGTGTATCGGCTATGTCATCAATGGGGCGTGCAGTAAACTCTTTGGCTATCTCAATATCGGTAGGCATGGGATACTTCCGCAGTTGGGGCGGGCGTGGGCGCCTGCAAGAGAAAAAATTGAACCTGTTCAGGCTAGCGCTGGTATTGCTTCGGTGCAAGTGGAGCCAGGTGGACAGTCAGTTCCTGGCATTTCGAGATGGGTTGCCCTGAGGTTGTATCTATATGAGGTTGGTTCATTTTTTACGCAAGCATTGTGAACTGAACAAACAGAGTTCGCAGCGCTTGCTTGCCAGTGGCCGAGTTCGGGTGGATGGCAATGTGGTACGCGATCCCGGTTGTCGAGTAACGCCCTATTGCACCATCGCCCTGGATGATAAAGCGTTGCAAACCGGAACTCCCTGCTATCTGATGTTGCATAAACCGGCCGGCGTGGTGAGCGCAACGCAACACCCGGAGCATCCTACGGTACTGGATCTGGTGCCGAATGAATGGCACCCGGGCTTGCACCTGGCGGGTCGGCTCGATCTTAATACCACGGGATTGTTGTTGTTAACCAACGACGGTCTCTGGTCCAAGCAACTGTCACGACCCGAGCAT
Organism: Aestuariirhabdus haliotis; assembly: GCF_023509475.1. Taxonomy (NCBI): domain Bacteria; kingdom Pseudomonadati; phylum Pseudomonadota; class Gammaproteobacteria; order Oceanospirillales; family Aestuariirhabdaceae; genus Aestuariirhabdus; species Aestuariirhabdus haliotis. The sequence continues at coordinate 39,341 of NZ_JAKSDZ010000022.1, forward strand.
AAGGTCGACAAGGTGTATCGAGTGCAAACCCAACACCCGATTGACTCGCGTTACATAAAGCAGTTTGCCGAAGGTATCTATTTTTCGTTTGAAGGTATTACCACCGCACCGGCCGAGCTCGAATTGATCTCGAAGCACAGCGCGCGGCTTACTTTACGGGAAGGACGCTACCATCAGGTCAAGCGCATGTTTGGCTTTTTTGATAACCCGGTCGTGGCCCTGCACCGTGAGCGAATCGGGGAATTGACCCTCGATCCCTCACTGGCCCCCGGTGACTACCGTTCACTTAGCCCCGCCGAAATTCAGTGCCTGGTGCCGACGGGATAAATGTCAGGGGCGATAGCGACGCGAGCTGTGTTGGATCAAATGCTCCTTGTCGAGCCACAGGGGTTTGTCTTGCCAGGTGGCGAACAGTGGCGCTTGATCAGTATAATGAGGTGAGCTCACATTTAGCGTGGCGCTGCCGTAATTGTGAACCGAGCGTGATTGCACTTCGCCTGCGGAACTCCATTCGACGAACATAATATAGCTGTCGCCGGCGCTGGCGATCTGCTGACCGGTAGCATCGTCCGGATCGCCATACACGGCACGAACAATATCGGGCCCGCCGTCCAGGGGCCAGCTGTGTTGACCGCGTCGCAAGCGATTAAAGTCGCCGTACTCCGGATCGATACGACCAAAATGGGTTTGCAGACGTTCGATGGCGGCCAACAGATTCGGCAGCAGGTTGTCCGAAGCCATGTTGTTCTCGCGAAAATCGACCAGGGGCTCAATCGTGAGAACCCCGAGAGCAGCAGCATGATTCGAACGATTGGTGCGTAGATCCCAGCTTTTTAACAGCGCCAGGGCCGGCGCCAGCTGTGGATGTTTTTGCAACTCGATGCTCAGGTCGCGCGCCAGCAGTTTGCGTAGAGCCTGTATGGAGGGGTGCGATTCATGGTAAGCCAGATCGTATTTTATTCGGTGCAGCTCCCGGGCGTTGATGGCTGGCGTGGTCGACAACAGATGACGCAGTCGCAGGGCACGATTGGTCATGGCCGTTTCAACCCCCAGGCTGTCATCAAATTGTTCTGGCTCGGGCTGGCCGGGTCCCATACTGGATACGTACGGCGTGTTGTTGGCATTGAAAACAAAACCCGCCGGTGGATTGCGCGTCATGGGTAGCTGTTCAAAGGGCAGGTACTCCTGCCAGATCAGGTCGCTGTCATCCCCGGGCAGGTCTTTGCTCCAGTCCCATCCGGCTTTGCGTTTGGGCATCATGGCGTTGTAATAATGGGCAATGTTGCCGTCACGATCGGCGTACACGTAATTAATGCTGGGCATCGCCATCATCGACATGGCGGATTCAAATTCACTCTGGTTGTTGGCTTTATTGAGGCGATAGAGCTGCTCCAGGGTGCGCATCTCATCCATGCCGGCCCAGCGCAGGGCAAAGGTGCCGTGGTCCAGTTTCAGTACCGGCCCATGGGCAGAAAAATAGAGCGGCTCGGTAAACTCCCAACGCAGAGGTCCCAATAATTGCACCAGAATATCGGCCTGGCGCACTTCCAGGTCATGCCAGTTGCCGTCCATCCAGTACTGGTCCGGGTTGTCCGGGTTGATACGCAGTTGGTAGATATCCACCAGGTCGGGCTTGTTGACCGTGTTGGCCCAACCCAGATTGCGGTTGTGTCCGTGCAGGATGATGGGCGAGCCAGGGAAGGTGGAACCCGCCATATCCCAACCTTCCTCAGAGTGCAGGCGCGCTTCGTACCAGGCCACAGGGCCACTTAATGGCTGGTGGGAGTTAACCAGTAAACGTGTGACCCCATCACCACTGCGATGGGGGGCAACCGCAATGCCCTGGCTGCCCAGTTCCGGCTGGGGTTGGCGGGTGAATTGAAACGCGGTATCGCTGTGGCGAGACAACGCGCGCGGTGACTCGCCAGCAAAGAGTTCTCCAATGATGGTGTCGAAACCATAAAACAGCGGCGTCTTGAACGTGAAGCCGGCGACCAGGTCTTGTCCTTGTACCGGCAGCAGATATGAGGCGACTTCATCCGGGTGGCGCGCTGCGTACAGATTAATGCCGTCGGCGTAGGCCTGGGCGATGGCCCGGGTCTTGGCGTCGATGCGTGAATGGTAGCCTTCATTTACTACCTCCCATACCCGCATCAGGCGAATCAGGTAATCGGTTTTGGCAGCGTCGGGGCCTTTGACGGCCGCCAATGTCCCCCGGGTCGCCATGATCACATCCTGGATCGTGGCGAAGTCATCTTCCGCATGGGCATAGGCCAGGCCAAAAGCTGTGTCTTCGTCACGTTGTCCATAGATATGTGGAACCCCGAAACGGTCGCGAATAATTTCCACCTCGTAGTCATCCGCGCGAGATAGCAGTGGCGCCAGGTCAACCTCGTCTGGCGCGTAGTAGACAATGGTGCCGCCTAGGCCCACGCCGCTGAGTACGAGTAACCAGAAGAAGAGTTGCAGGGATCGGATCATAAAGAGTCGCACACGAGTTGTTATTGTTATGAGAAGCGTTTCAGAACCATGATGCCAGAAAGTTGATCAATAGGAAGCGGTTGTCGGAATCAACCAGAGAAACTGACAAGAAATGAAGACAAAAGTGGTCTGTTCAAGCGCCATGTGTCGTCACATAATAGAAGGCTAACCTGGGGCAACAAGGAATCTGACGATGGCTGAGAAGGACAAGCACGGGGCGTTGCGGGATGACGTCCGTCTGTTGGGAGAGGTGTTGGGTGACACCATTCGTGATCAGGCCGGACAGGCGCTGTTCGATAAGGTAGAACAGATTCGTTCCCTGGCCAAAGCGGCGCGCAACACAGATAACAGCCAGGCGCTGCTGGAAGTGATGTCCGAACTGAGTGAGGAGGAGCTGGTACCGGTTGCACGGGCCTTTAGCCATTTTCTCAACTACGCCAACATTGCCGAGCAGCATCATCGAGTGCGTCGCCGTCGTGCCCATCAGCGCCGCGATGATGAGCCGCCCCAGCAAGGTTCACTGGCCGAGCTGATTCCTCGTTTATTGCAGCAGGGCATCGCGCCCGACAAAGTCCGGGATACCCTGGCCGAGCTGCAGGTGGAACTGGTTCTGACCGCTCATCCCACCGAAGTGACCCGTCGCACCCTGCTGCGCAAATACGAAGATATTGGGGAAATTCTGGATAAACTGGATCACCCGGACCTGACCTTGCGCGAACGCGAAGCCCAGCTCAATCGTCTGCGCCGCCGCATTGTCGCCGCCTGGCATTCGGATGAAATTCGCCACCGTCGGCCGACACCGGTGGATGAAGCCAAGTGGGGCTTTGCGGCGATTGAAGCCACCTTGTGGGAAGCCCTCCCCGAAACCCTGCGGGAGATCGACCGGGTCTTGCGTCAGCATACACAGTTGCGCCTGCCGCTGGCGTCGGCACCCCTGCGCATCGCCTCCTGGATGGGGGGCGACCGTGATGGTAATCCCAATGTGACGGCCAGAGTGACCGAAGAGGTGCTGCTGCTGGCGCGCTGGAAAGCGGCCGACCTGCTGTTGCGTGATATCAAGGAGCTGCGCGCCGATCTGTCGATGATCGACGGTAATCAGGCGCTGCGAGATCGGGTGGGTGATCACCCCGAGCCTTACCGGCAATTATTGCGTGAGGTTCGCGACCGGTTGCAAAATACCCGCGACTGGGCCGAAGCCAAACTGGAGGGCAAGACATTGTCAGCGCCCATCTATCTGCACGATGATGAGCTGCTGGAACCTCTCAACCTGATCTATGACTCGTTGATCGAGTGCGACATGGAAGCGATCGCCGAGGGCAGTCTGGTCAATATTATTCGCCGCGTGCATTGTTTCGGCCTGGCCCTGTTGCGCCTTGATGTGCGACAGGAATCGACTCGCCATGCCGAGGCGATCAGCGAGATCACCGAATACCTGGGGCTGGGATCCTACCTGGAATGGGACGAGCAACAAAAGCAGTCGTTCTTGCTGGACGAGCTGCAGAACCGACGGCCACTGATTCCCGCTGACCTGCCCGCCAGCGACGAGGTCCAGGAAGTGCTCGATACCTTCCGCACTCTGGCGCAACAGCCGGCATCGGCGCTGGGCGCTTATATCATCTCCATGGCGACCTCGCCATCGGATGTGCTCGCCGTGCGGTTATTGCAGCAATGCTGTGGCTGCAAGCAACCCCAGCGTATCGTGCCCCTGTTCGAAACCCTGTCGGATCTCGAGGGCGCCGCAGACAGCATGCAGCAGCTGTTGTCGATCGACTGGTATCGGCGGGATATCAACAACCGCCATGAGGTGATGATCGGCTACTCCGACTCCGCCAAGGACGCCGGCTTTTTTGCCGCCTCCTGGGCCCAGTACCGAGTGCAGGAACAGCTCAGTGCTGTGTGCCAGCAGCAGGGTGTGCATTTAACCCTGTTCCATGGTCGCGGTGGTTCGGTGAGTCGCGGCGGCGGCCCGGCTCATGCTGCCGTTTTATCCCAGCCTTCGGGCACCGTTAATGGTGCCGTGCGGGTGACCGAGCAGGGCGAGATGATTCAGTTCAAGTTTGGTGTCATGGGCTTGGCCCTGCGCAATCTGGAGCTGTATACCTCAGCGACTCTGGAAGCCACTTTGGCACCGCCACCACCGCCCCGGGACAGTTGGCGCCAGATGATGCAGACATTGGCCGAGCGTACTGTGGTGGAGTACCGCCGAGTGGTGCGTGATGACCCCCGTTTCGTGCCCTATTTCCGCACCGCAACCCCCGAGTTGGAACTGCGACGTCTGGCCCTGGGCAGTCGCCCGGCCAAGCGCCATGTGGGTGGTGGGGTGGAAAGTCTCAGGGCGATTCCCTGGGTCTTCGCCTGGACCCAGATGCGTTTGATGCTACCCGCCTGGTTAGGCACGGGGCGAGCCCTGGCTGAACAGTTGGAGCAGGGGCAGTTGGCATTGCTCAAGGAGATGGATCAGCAGTGGAACTTCTTCCGCATGCTGCTCGATATGCAGGAGATGGTATTGGCCAAGGCCGACAGTCGAGTCGCCGATCATTACGAACGCCATCTACTGGACGATGATGAACTCAGCGCCCTGGGCGTCGAGCTGCGCCAGGGTTTAACTGAGGCGGTCGATGCTCTGCAAACCATCAGCGGCGAGGAACTGCTGGTCAGGATTCCCGTGCTGCGTCGTTCCATCGATGTGCGTAACCCCTACGTCGATCCGCTGCATATTTTGCAGGTGGAACTGATGCGCCGGTTGCGGGAACTGGGCGATGGTGGCGATCCAACTCTGGAGCAGGGATTGATGATCTCGATCGCCGGCATTGCCGCGGGTTTGCGCAACACCGGCTAAAGCGAGCGTCGAGGGTCACAACAGGTAGAGAGTAAACCGAGAGGCTTTATTCCGTCTCTTCCCGGTAAATTGTCATACCACGAGCCTGATAATTTGCCAGCGCCGCCGGATGGTCGAGGGAGCAGGTATGCACCCAAACCCGCTCGGCGCCCATGGCCCAGGCGTTGCTGAGGGCATGGCTCAGCAGGTAGCCGCCTACTCCCAATCCGATCGCCTGTTCGGCCAGGCCAAAGTAGGCAATCTCCACTTCGGCGCCTGGCTGTTTTTGCAGTTCGTAATAGCCGGCAATAGCACCCTTGCGATACGCCACCCAGGTGCGCACTTCACTCTCGCAAACCCACTGCTGCCATTGTTCCAGATCCCACACCAGGCGGTCGGTCCATTCCCAGCGTTCGCCAACAAGTTGGTACAGGAAACGGTTGAATTCGGGTTGGGGGATTTCGACTTCAGTCACCGAAAAATCGGCATCGGGGTTGTTCTTGGCTCGTAATTGATCGGCCTGGGTCATTTCCAGATAGGTGGTGGTAACGGGGGGCGACATGGAGGTTTAACTCTGGGATTGATAAAGATGATGAGTCACATGATAAGCGGCGTGATGGAAAAATAACATCCTGATTTAGCACAGGGTTCCCCCTTCCAGAACGACAAGCAGGTGGGTGATGATTCGAAAAAGGCCGAAGGTGCGAGACATGGACGATCGAGAGCTGCCTTTGCTTCGTTTCTTTATCGCGTATAAAGAAATGAAGTCGTCTGCGGGGCGAAACCCGCAAGGTTTAGTTTGGAAGGTAAGATCAGATGCCGGTTGGGAGGGGGCGAGGGTGTTAGGTTCAACTTGGGGCTGTAAGGCCAATGCTTAGTGTATAAAAATATATTTTAGAACAGTCGTGCAAGTTTGTTGCATCCGGGGTGGGTTGTTGCGAGGATAAGCTAACGTAAACATATTACCTTGTAAGGTAGGGAAGCTTGCAAGGTGGGGTGACCTTGCAGGGTCGTGCTAATAAATTGTTATGCAAAATAAGGAAGTTTATGCCTCTCCCATCTGATTTATATGAAGTCTTTGGTCTTGATGAGGGTATGAGGCCGGGAGTTTGTTTTGAGAACCTGGAGGCTGAAGAAGTAGTTCGGATCTATAAACATATTAAAGATCATATCGGGCCTACCTCATCTGAAACTAAGGCATGGAGTAATACTTTAGAAACTGATGTTGAAATAGCCTCTTTAGATAATCCGGCACGTCAGGTGGTAAGTGGTGAGCTTGATTCTTTTCGCCATTATTTGCCTGATTACCAATTTGGCGATATAGCTGTGAGCTCAGTATCAGTTTATGTTTTTCCTAGATCATTAGAGCTATTTTATGATGTTAGGGATATAGGTTCTAAAACTGAAGTTGAGAACATATTGGCATTGATTAAAACAATTAACACCATGTGTCCAAGTTGCACTCCATTCTTTGCAGAGGAAGATGGCACACCAAGGGAAGAGCCATATCAAAAATTACTTAGGTGCTATCTAAATGCATAACATCAATGATCGCCAGCAAAGCTGGCTGGACGCGCAAAAAGCCGCGCGCCCATTATGTTGGCGTTACATGGCAAAGGAATAAGATGGTTTATCCTGATTCAATAGACAAGGATTTAGTTGGAACATATCCCGCAGCTACCAAATCTGGCGGCGGCTACTTTTATGATCTGGTTTTAGAGTATCGTATTTGGTGTAGACCTTGGGAAGGTGCTCCAGATGAGTTTGACGGTGAAATTTATTACTACGCATTCCATAGTTTTAAAGAAGCAATGGAATTCTCTAATTCGACCAAAGGTTCTGAAGATCCACTTGTCTTAGTTAAACAGCTGGAGTGGATAAATGAGCCCGAGTCAGGAGCGTATATTCATGAAGTTGGAGAGCGCATAACGGAATGGCGAGTTGAGTGGTTGGATGACGGTCCCAGAACTGAAAGCTCAATTCCTGATTTTTTGGCATCCAATGGCCATGTAACAAGGCAATGAACTTCACGCGTAATCATCGCTTCGCGGCACGCGTTTAAGCCAGTTATTTTAGCGTTACATTTACAGGAAAGCTAATGCTCTTTGAAGACGCAGAGTTATTGGAAATAGTTCGATCTCTAAATGAAGAAAAGAACCTTCCTAGTATGGCTTTTCGCAGAAATGTGCGAATTTATGAGTTAGTGATCTACGTGAATAATATTATTGGCCGTTGTATCTCTAATAATGAAAAATCAATTCTCATATTCATTGAGAGAATACGGGTGTTTAGTAATGATCACTCAGAATTGGTAGCTGAAACAGAGTACTTTGCTTTAGTGAGTAATCTTCTCGATCGGTTGGAGGCTAAACATGGCTTCTAAATGTAACAATCACAGGCAGTGGGCGAGAAAAAGATCGAATCAATGCTGTAAGCGTTAACTGTCACTAAGGAGTCTGTGTGGAATCTGCAATAATAGTTCTTTTGGATAAAATTCCTAGCTGGGTGATTTGGCTTATTCCCGTTGTTTGGTTAGCTCCTAAATTCTTTGGATTAAGAGTTATCCGGAAAACTCATGGAGGTGTGAAGTTTACAACTCCGATTAAATTTAAAATGCTTTTCAATTTTAAAGAGTGGTCCTTATTGCCTCCCTTCATGCCTTCAGAAGCTGCGACGGTCACCCCAATTAGTCCAGGTATATGCTTATATAATAAGTTGCTTTCAGATATCGAAATATATCCAACAGCAAGACAGACCACCAATTTACAATATCAAGCACTTGTAACGAATGATAAAAATTCAATAGCAGTAAGTACGATAATTGCCTATGAAGTTACAGATTTAGTCCGTGCTTTTGGTGAGACTTGGGATGTTGAGGATCTAATAAAAGATATTTCATTGGCTCGAGTTCGGTTGCTATTAACTGCTATGTCCTTCAAAGATATAATTAAAGATCAAACTAGTATTGATGAATCTCTGACAGAAGCTATAAAAGCAGATCTTGAAGAATATGGTATTCAAGTAATTAATGCGTATTTCACTGATTTAGCACCTTCATCAAACACGCTATTTATGGGAGGGAATGGATCAAGCTTGCTCCCAACCCCCATCAATGAAGAGCATCGCAATGCTAGCTAACACAGTTAACAAAGCCAGCCAGTTCGCCAGTAAGATGGCTGGACTCGTTTCACTTGCCATTGCTGGCAGGCGTTATACGAGGGTGGAGACCCCCAATATATGAGTTTTGATCAGAATCATAATGATGAAATTAGACGCAGATTTAAAACAAAAGCTAAATCTATGTCATCTCATATGAGCAATACCAAGTGGCGTAAATTATTTAAAACGGTAGCCCCTGTTCTACGTGCTACTGCTCCATGGGGTTCGGATGTCCAAACTAAATGTCGCTATAAACTTCTTGGCGAAGATCTAGAAAGGTCAGGTAAGTGGCCGGAAGAGAAAGATCTTTTAGAAATATATATTAGTGATGGTGTGTGGGGTTGTCCTGTAGAGTATCAGCACATTGAATGGGTAATGATACTTTTAACTTATGAAATAAACCCAAACGCAAAAGCAGTTCATAATATTAAAGAGGTAGCGGAGGTGTTAAAGGGTGTGGCTGAATTCCCAATAGAAGAGACAGGTAATTCTCTAAAAATATTGGGCTACAAATAAAGATTTGTAACAATGCGTATAAGTGTCCACAAAAGTGGTACAAGATCATGACCGCTGATGCGGTCGTTATAGATTTAGGAGAGTTTAGTGCCAGAAAGAAAAAGAATTGCTCTACTGATTGATTGTGACAATGTAAGTCATAATTCTATTGAAGGTGTATTAGAAGAACTGGCTAAGTTTGGAATGGTAAATGTACGCCACGCTCATGGAGACTGGAATAATCCATCTCTATCTGGCTGGATTGAAAGGCTTCATCCATATGCAATAAGGCCCATGCAGCAATTTGCTTATACAAAAGGGAAAAATGCAACTGATTCTGCAATGATTATTGATGCAATGGATCTTCTTTATAGTAAAAGTGTTGATGCTTTTGCTTTAATGACCAGCGATAGTGATTTTACTCCTCTTGTAGTTAGGATTCTTGAAAGTGGCCTCCCAGTCTATGGCTTTGGTGAAAAGAAAACACCCAAACCGTTTGTTGATGCCTGCTCTCCGTTTATCTACACGGAAAACCTTATTAGCAAAGAAGATAGCGATGAAAAGCAACCTTCCCCTAAAAGGCAGATAAACGAAGAAAGAAATAAGCTGAGGGGAGATACATCACTCGTACGACTTTTGAGAACTGCTGTTGAGCAAACATCTGAAGATGATAACTGGGCTCACATGAGCAAGATTGGTCATTATATATCCAATAACAGCTCATTTTCTGCTGTCAACTATGGTTATAAAAAACTTGGTGATCTGATACGAGCAACTGAATTATTTGACATCGAGATGAGGCATGATGGGACTGCCATGTATATTAAGGATTTAAGGAAATAAATTTCTAACAAATCAATCAACTACGCGTCTACGGCGCAGGGCAGCTAAAACTCCACTTCGCTCCATTTTTTCTGCCGGTTATTGAGGAGTTATAATGAATGCCGGTTATCAAGGTTGCCGTTATATAAGCTATTCATATTTTCGTTATAGCAAAGGAATGGGTTATGAGGGTGTTGGGTTTTCTTCTGTTGTTTCTCCTTGGTTCAAGCCTTGGCTATGGGGATGACATTACGATAGCCACCGAGCATTTTCCTCCCTTTCAAATTGTCGAAAACGGCAAAATACAAGGCGGCTTGTCGGTTGAAATTGTCAATAAGCTGCTGGAAGAAACAGGGTTGCAAGCTCCAATAGTGGCTTACCCCTGGGCAAGAGCCTACAAAATGGGCTTGACCGACAGGAATGTGATGATCTTCTCTATGGTGCGAAGCGAGGAGCGTGAAAACCATTTTAAATGGGTAGGCCCAATTACCGGCTCTAAAGATTATTATTTTTGGAGTCTGAAGACATCCAGCGGAGTCAGCATTAACTCTCTTGAAGACGCCAAACAATTCTTGATTGGTGTTCCGAGGGAGAATTACCAGCATCAATTTCTTGAGAACAATGGCTTTACCCATCTGACCATAACGAATGATTTTGATGCTACTTTGAGAATGCTCTATGCCGGTCGTATAGAGGCTATTCTAGGCTCCGAGATTTCTATCACGTATAGGGTCGATAAGATGGGATTTGATGCCTCGTTGCTGAAGAAACAATACGGGATAGATCAACGTTGGGGTGAGTTATCCATTGCCTTTAGTAAAAACACGCCCGACGAATTGGTTGAACGGTTTCAGCAAGCGTTAAAGAAGATCAAAGACAATGGAGAGTATGAACAGATTTTGCGAAAGTGGGTGTTGCAGGAGCATTAGGTGATGTGACAAACGGCTTGGTTGCCCGGTTTTATTCGTGAGGTCTAGTGGTAGAATGCTATATCCTCGATAATCAGCACCCGCGGGGGCTTTCAAGTCAGGCGTTTTGTTGAAAGGCTGTAAAGCGTCCAGTGGGTATTGTTTCTGATTGCTATCTACTTCTTCCACAAAGGTAAAGCTATGTCCTCCCTGATACTCGACGGAAAATCACTGGCGCAAAAAACCGAACAGGAGCTGGCCGAAAGGGTATCCGCATTGCGAACGGCCGCCAATGGCGCGGCACCCATTCTGGCGACCATTCTGGTGGGGGATGATCCAGCTTCGGCAACCTACGTCAAAATGAAGGGCAACGCCTGCGAGCGTATCGGCATGGAGTCGTTACGGGTAGAGCTTCCCGCCAGCACGAGCACAGAGCAGCTTAGGCAAACCATCATCGATCTCAATAATAACGCCGACGTGCATGGTATTCTGCTGCAGCATCCGGTGCCGGAACAGATTGATGAAAGACTGTGCTTTGATGCGATTGATTTAAAGAAGGATGTCGACGGGGTGACCTGTCTCGGCTTTGGTCGCATGTCGATGCAGGAAGCGGCTTACGGTTCGGCCACGCCCCAGGGCATTATGCGGTTGCTGCAGGCCTATGACCTGAATATCGAAGGCCTGCATGCGGTGGTTGTGGGTCGAAGTGCCATTCTGGGTAAGCCGATGGCTATGATGTTATTGAATGCCAATGCCACCGTGACCATCTGCCACTCCAGAACCCGGGGGCTTGAGCAACATATAAAATCGGCCGATATTGTGGTGGGGGCGGTGGGCATTCCAGAGTTTATTAAAGCGGATTGGATTAAAGACCAGGCGATTGTGATCGATGCCGGTTATCACCCGGGTGGCGTGGGCGATATCGAGCTGGCCCCGCTGATCCAGCGGGTAAAGGCCTATACGCCGGTTCCCGGTGGTGTCGGCCCGATGACCATCAATACGCTGATCTATCAATGCGTTGAGGCCGGAGAAAAAAGCCTGTTGGTTGATGGTTAAATCCTTTACCGTTTAGGTAAGCCTGAATCATTCAGAGCTGCTTTAGCAGCAATTAACAACCCATCGAACACTGCCAAGGACCTTTCATGCCGGACGAAAGCGAAAAACAAAAAATCTACGCAATGGCTGACCAGTTTATCGATGTAGCCAATAAGCTGGCCGCTGAGCCGGGGCAGGATCTGGCGCTGGTCGGCGCCGCCATTCGTTACGCGGCGGCGCGCTTTAATGCCCATGAGGCCGCATTACAGACCGAGGATCTGGCCGCCGAACAGATGGAGGTGTTGTCCTGGTTTACCGATCAGTACCAGAAGATGCTGATCGATAATATCGACCAGCATATCGAGATGCAGAAACAGCGTAAGGCCGGCAGTCAGCATTAAGCCCTGATGGAGACCGATCTAGCCAGCGCGGAATTAGCGACTCAGGCTGGCAAAGGCGGTAACGAAGGCAACTTCCTGAAAGGCTTTGAGGCCGGTGTCTTCGAAGGCGATAGCGATGGGGTTTTTACTCAGGCATTCCTTGATGGCCGAAGGGGTGAGAATCTCGACCTCTATGTCGCTCATAAGCTGCAGCGCGGCTTCCATTTTAAAGCCCAGCGCACCACCGGCAAATTTACCCTTGGGCGCACGCTGGCGAATGACGACCTTGTCGACCTTGTAGTCGGCCATCAACTTGGCGAAGGCAAACTGAAACTCCTGCAGCTGTTCTCGGCTGTTAATGTCCAGCAGATTCAGGCGCCGTACCCGGCAATCGGGCAGGTCAAACAAACCATCTGATTTGGACAACAGGCAAATATTGGCTTCGCTGGCCTTTAACTCAACACCGCAGACTCTCATAACACCACCTTTCAGTTTCAACGCGGCGCATTATAGCCTAAGGCACCTCTGATTAATTCAGATAGAGCTATGCGATCCTAAAAATGGCTTTTATCAAGGCGAAGCCTGCCGTTCATGTCGAGACCTGGACAAG
>NZ_JAKSDZ010000023.1 GCF_023509475.1 Aestuariirhabdus haliotis
TTGAAAGGTCTGGACCTTACTGCAAAGACGTGCCGCGATTCTGGATTCGCCTGAAAGCCAGAGTTCATCTGAATTAATCAGAGGTGCCCTAGAAAAACCCCTTGTAATAGAGCCGGGAAACAGGTTCCCAAGACAGAAGAAATTCGGATGAATAGAGGCAGTTTGGATAGTAGTTGAATCAGCATGCACATCCCCTCATTGTGTGGATGCGCACTCTAAACCCTGAACTTGTAGACAGGTTAAGATAAAATCTGTCAGTAATGATGTTGGTGGGTTGGGTTCTGGCAGTAAGCTTAAAGCTGTGATTGAGAATATTCCATACGATAATCTCATGGTTACTGACGGTGGTTATCGAATTCCCAGTGAGCAGGTTTGATGCCTTCAATATTGCTTTCAATGACTGCAATCTTCTCGCCGAGTAAACATCCAAGATGCAGGGTGTTCATTTGCTCTCCACCGAAAGCCAGTGATGAAATATTTTGTAAAGTTTGGCTTTTCACCTTATCAAGATGAGGGCGTCCCATGCTGTGGCTTTGATAAGCTTGTTCTACCCAATCAAGGTGTTGAGGGTCGACGTCTTGCAGCACAACGTTTTGCTCACCGTCGGGTGTTATTTTGATAATACGGTTACTGACGATGCTGGTGACCCAGAAGTTACCTTCGATATCTCGGGTTAACCCATCGGGGTAGGTGCCTGCCTCGAAACGGGTGACGACATGTTTGTCGTGCAAACTGCTGTTATGCCCAATTCGATAACGTAACAGTTCGCGAGTAAAGGTAGCGTTAACGTACAGATAGCTACCATCAGGATCAACGTAGAGCTCGTTGGTATAGCCTATCTTATCTGCAACGATTCGCGCCTGGTTGTTTTCAATTACTACGATAAAACCATCGGCTATATCCGCTCGATAAGCTTTGGCCCTTGGCTGATGTCTGGTGCTAACGGTAATCCAGATACGCCCCTGGCGATCGAGGTAGACAAAATTACTGGGAGGCAGCGGCTCTCCATCTACCTCGGTCAGAAAAGGGTCGATATCGTTATTACGAGATATTCTAAAAATCCCCCCCAGGGTATCGCCAAGATGGGCAATGAGAAAATCACCGTTTTCCAGTAAAGCGATACCATTGGGTTTAAGAATTCCGTACTCCCCGACAGCAGAACCGCCAAAGAATTGTTGTTCACCAGAGGGGGCGATTTCGGTAACACCGCCGCGAAAATCAGAGACATATATATACCCCCTGGCGGTTGTTAGTACACATTCGGGTCTGACCAGCCCGGTACCACGCCAGAGAACGTTGGCAAGTTGATAGGTCATACGAGGTTCCATTATTGACGAAGATGAAATAGAGCGTTGCGACCATTAACTCGAAATCGAGAGGCGACGCCCTTCGCTATCAGAGCGATAGATGGCCTCTTCAATTTCGATGTTACGCAGATACTGCCTTGCGCTGTTTTCCAAGGGGGTGCCACTGAGAAAATGATTAGCAACATGCTGATTCAACTGATAAACACAGTCACCACCAAACCCCTGATCTTGCCACTGATAGTCCAGCTCGAATTCCTGGTTGTCAGAAAATTTGCGCAAAAACAGGCGGCCTTCTCCATCCAGACGCAGCGTGCCTGCCGTCCCTTCAATCCACATCTCACCAAAGGTGCGCCTGGTGTTGCTGGATGGGTGATCGAGCAGGCGATTGCCATCGATAGTGACTGCCAATCCGTTGTCGTAGTCGAAAAGAATAGTAGCGGAATCTTCTCCCTTGATAACCGGATTGCATCGTCTTAATGAGGCGTAAAGTGTGCAGGGCTCGCCAAACAGGTAGCGAAAACAGTCGACAAAATGTACTGCGGTTTCGTGTACCAGGAACCGTTCCATTGTTTGAAAATAGGGTTGACGGTCCAGATAGGCGTTGGAGCCCTGCCCGTCCCCGGGTCTTAGGGCAAAGCGAGCATTAAGAATGGTTCCTAGAGCCTCTTGTTGGAGAAGTTGATGTGTATGTCTGAACCAGGGCATAAAACGAAAATTTTCATGAATGCACACTGTAATTCCTGCTGATTCAGCGATTTCCGTCAGCGCTTTCGCCTCGGCATAGTCGTTTGCAAAAGGCTTTTGACATACGGCGTTTACTCCATGATGTGCGGCGGCGAATATGGCTGCTTTGTGGGTGGTGGGGGGCGTAATGATATCCAGCAAATCAATATCGCCATCATCCAGCATGGTATCAATATCGGTATACACACGCGTGATACCATATTGACTGGCAATTTTTTGGGCAGGTTCGAGGTGACGATTGCAGATGGATACGACTTCAGTGTCGGGTATGCGCTGCCAGGCATCATAGTGAAACTGGCTGAAATAGCCTGCGCCAATGCAAGCGACCTTCAGTGTTTTGCTCATAATTCTCTCGTATTGTCTGATCTATGGCAGTGCTTGTTTGAATTCGCTGTTAGTCGAAGATGATGATCACCTACACTGCTGTGAAGGTAAAAGACGTTCATAAACCCTGACAGCTTTTTCTTTAATAAAGGGTTCTGATTGTTTTTCAAATATTTTGAAATGGTTTGAGGTCAAGTGTGCTTTGAAGGCTTCATGGTCGCTATACAGCTCGTAAAGAAACACCTCATCCGAAACCTGAGGGTCAGTACAGACATCAAATTGATGACAACCCGATTCCAATGTTTGAGATTGCTCCGCGTTGGCTAACATAAGAGGTAAAAACTCCATTTGAGTTCCCGTTTTTAGGGTAAATGTTACTACCACGGCGATCATGGTGAGTATCCTCGTTGTATTTAAAGTGAGCTATCGAAACAGTTCGACCATGGTCATGGAAACGGCTGGGACATAGGTCACCAGCATTAAAGCGGCTATGGCAACAACGTACAGCGGCAACATTCTTCTTGCAATTGATAGCACACCTACACCTGAGATGCGTGAAGCCACATACAGCGTGGCACCAACAGGCGGAGTGAATAGCCCTACGGCTACGTTACAGGTCATGATAACGCCCAAATGAACGGGATCGACTCCATACAGTTGTGCGGTTGGCAAAAACAATGGGGCGGTTAGCAGGATGGCTGGGACAGGATCTAGCACCAGACCGAGCAATAGCAGCACGATATTGACTAATAGCAGAAACATCCAGGGGCCTTCCGAAAGCTCCTGCACGAAGCTGGCCATAATCTGAGGCATCTGCTCCAGAGTAATCAACCAGCCAAGCACACTGGTGGCGCCAATCACAACCATAACAACCGCACTGGTGACAAAGGCATCGATGATAAGACTAGGCAGGTCTAGGATTTTAAAATCCCGATACACAAATATGGTTACAATCAAACCATAAACAACGGCTAATGCGGCCGCTTCGGTTGGTGTGACCCAGCCTGAAAAAATACCTCCCAGGATAAGCACGGGCATAAAGAGTGCAGGTGCGGTGCCGAGAAACGATTGAATTAATTCTTGCTTCGTCGTTCGATGACCGCCGGGATCGCAGCCCGATGATTTGCCGATGTAGTAGCAAACCCCCATAAAGAAAATGCCAAAAATCAATCCGGGAATCATCCCGGCCAAAAACAGGTCGGCGACGGATACGTTGCCCACAAAACCATAGATCAGCATAGGGATTGAAGGCGGAATGATGATTCCGATGGTACCTGCTGCGGCGACCAGTCCAGCAGAAAAACCTTTGTTGTAACCTTCTTTGGCCATGTTCTTAATCATCACCGAACCAATGGCGGCGCTATCGGCGATGGCGGAACCCGAGATGCCACCAAATATCATTGATGCACCAACCACAACCATACCGAGACCGCCCGGCATAAAACCAAAGGCGGCACGGGCAAAGCCGATAATGCGAGTACCGACGCCCCCTCGGCTCATTAACTCGCCCGCCACAATAAACAGAGGAATGGCCAGAAAATGATTGGGTTCTACGCCGGCAATAAAGTTGAGGTAGAGGGCCTGTAATGGAAATCCGAGGTCGAACACGATCACCGGCAGAATAGCCGTCAGCAGAATCGCCCAAACCAGGGGTATGCCAAGAAATACGGATGTGAGAAAAACAAAAACCACGAACAGCAAAATCATGGATGGTCCTCCGAACCGTCGTTATGGTGCGACTCGGGTAGGGGCTTGAAGCGAATATCCCAAATCAGGTTGTAGCTGTGGAAAATCACCGATATCAACATGCCGACGGGCAATGAGGCGTAGAGCAAACCAACGGGCCAGTATAAAACTGTGGTTGTCTGCGCCCAGGTATGTGATGAAATGCTATAACCGACCTTGATCAGACTGAGCATTATGACCAGAGTGATCAGGTCGATCAGGATGGCTAAATAGCGCTGACTCTTGACTGGAAAAAGGTGCTCAACGATTTCAGTGACTCGCATATGAGCCCCTCGAGCGATGGCGGCCGAACAGCCAATAAAAGTGCTCCACAATAGTAAGAACGCTGTCACCTCAAGCGACCAGGCCAAATCGAATCCTGCTGCACCACGTAGTAGGGCATTTACGAACACCAACAGGATGATCGAGATTCCGGCGAGCACCAGAATCAGGTCTACGATATTGCTCAACCAACGCAGTGGGGCGGGGTAGTACGACCGATAATCCATTTCATTCCCCAATGAAAAGCGGCCGAGGCGCAGTGGCCTCGGCAATCATGCAATTGTTATTGTGATGGCAATGCTTTGCGAATGGCGGCGGCGTCGGCCAGAATCTTGTCGACCTCGCCCTTACCGTATACACCTCGTGCCTTGTCGTAGACGGAGGCGACAGACTCTCGGAATGGGGCGATCTCCGGAACCGCCACTTTGGCGCCTGCGCTGGTCATATCCTTGAGTTGACTATCGACCGAGTTTTTAACCAGATCTCGGCTGAAAGTGGCTGACTCCTGAGCGGCTTTCATAAAGGCTTGCTTGTCTTTATCCGAAAACTTTTGCCAGGTTGCTTCCGATACGGTTAAAGGGAGTGGACTGTAGACGTGTCGGGTCAGGGTGATGTTAGGAGCAACCTCATAAAAGCGCAGTGATTTGATGGTATCAACCGGATTCTCCTGTCCGGACACTGTGCCTTGTTGAATCGCCAGATAGACATCGGTGATTGGCATCACGACGGTCTGGAAGCCAATCGCTTCCATGGTCCAGCGAATCATGTCATTCGGATAGACTCGCATTTTTTCACCCTCGGCATCTTTGGGTGAAGTTAAAGGTTCTTTTGTGGTGAAGCTGCGGAAGCCGGCTTCCCAGGTCGAGAGCACGCGAAACCCTTTGCCGGGCAACTTGTTAAACTCGTTTTTTAACCAGTCAGAATTATCGTACAGCTCCCAACCCTGCTCATAGCTGTCAACCAGAAATGGCATCGCTGTCAGGTTCAGGGACGGTAGGTGAGTCGCGTAACTACCGGTGGCCGAAACGGTGAAATCTATGCCGCCTAGCTGAAGTTGTTCAATCGCTTTGGGATCGTTAGCTAGTTGGCCGGAAGGGTAGATGCGGATTTCGTAACGCCCCTCGGTATATTTTGCGACCTTTTCGGCAAACTGTTCGGCCGCAGCCTGTCGCGATCCGCCAGGGTTGTCGGTATGGCTAAAGCGAAGTACTTCGGCGGCACTGGCGGCACTCGCCACAATTGAAAAACTGGCGGCAGCAAGGATGCTGCTAACTATCTTATTCATCTGACTCTCCTTAGTGTTTTTATTATGCAATCGGCCATGACTCGGCTGAGTCTAAGGCCTTGTGTCAAACGTACGCTGTAGTATTCAGTGACTTCCATCTAACGGATATTATTATGTATACGTTAGTAAATTGAAGACTGTATTAATATTATTCCGTTGTCAATACTCTGTTTGTGTAATGTTTGAAGGTTCTTATGCGGTACAGGTAATAGGGCGGTTAACCGTTTCATAGGCTGTTTAGTGTCGAGACTAAGTGATTCAGTCGAGCTATTGGCTGAGCATTTTCCCGATCAATTCAGAAATCGGCGCAGTGCCCGAGTTTCCGCCCAGTTCGTAAGGTAAAAGGGTGCCTGTGTCGTAGGCAGCGATCACCGCGGTTTCCAAAGCCTGAGCGGCCTGAATGGCTTCGGGGCAATGAAACTTGTCGCCCAGGTAATCGAGCATGATGGCACCGGATAGAATCATCCCGGTTGGGTTGGCCTTACCTTCCCCCATAATGTCTGGCGCGGAGCCGTGACAGGGTTGGAATACACCATGGTTGTCGCCAATTTCACCGGAGGAGGTCATGCCCATTCCTCCCATCAAGGCCGCGGAGATGTCGGACAGTATGTCGCCATATTGATTTTCCGTCGGTACCACATCAAAGCGCCAGGGACAGCGAACCAGGTCGAGAGCGGTAGCATCGACATATTGATGGTCGGCTTGAATGCCCGGGTATCGCTTGGCGACCTCATAAAAAATATTGCGCATAAAAGCCTGGGATGACAAAACATTCGCTTTATCAGAACAGGTGACATGGCCTGGAAGTCCTCGTGCTTGACGGCGCTGAGCCAAACGAAAGCTGAAATCGAGCATGCGGGTGGTGGTCTTGCGAGTAATGCGGATCAGGTTGTGGGCGGCATCTTGTGTATCCAGTGCGTGGCCTCGAGGCTCCGCAAAGATACCTTCGGTTGATTCGCGCACAATAACAAAGTCGAGTGTTTTACTGCGCGGGTCAGCAAGGGGCAGTGGCAGTTTGGGCATGGTACGGCAGGGTCGAATACCAGCGTACAGGTTAAGTCGCTTGCGCAGGTCGTGTTGTGGGCCGACTTCGGTACCATCCGGGTGTCGAATATCCGGCAACCCCATAGCCCCAAGATAGATCGCATCAGCATTGGCTGCTTCCTCGAAGTGATCCTCGGGAAAGCCATCACCCGTGTCCAGAAAATGCTGGGCACCTGCGGGTACTTCGACGCAGTTCAATTCAATTCCATGTTGTCGAGCGCTCTCCTTGACCAGCTCAAGAGCTGGGGGGGTGACTTCATTACCGATACCATCGCCCGGCATAACGGCGATCTTGAACACTTTCATATAAGTGGTTCCTATGGGTGATTATTAAATCCGTATACCTATGTGAGTTTTATAACGTATACGTTAAAGTTGTGTCAATTAATCTTTATACTCAGCTTCGGGAATCCTGTTGGCCTGGCAAAAGATAAAGCGGCCGATACTGTCAGGTGGAGCGGGGGAAGTAATCTGCGGCTTGAGGTGTCAAACAGGAGATTAATAAGAGTGATCTAAAACATCGAGCAGTTGAGTGAGTTCATCGGATGCGCGGCGCCGGTGCCGGCTATGTATATCAATGGTTCTTTGAGCATCTCCTGCTTTTAGGGCGGCAATCACCTGTCGGTGTTCTTCGGTTGATTGCGCAGGCGGCTTTCGCAGTCGAAGTGTCATATTCCTCACACGGTCAGTTTTATCCCAGTAACCATTGACCAGTCGAATCAGTTCCCGGTTGTGGGATAGCTCGATAAGAATCTGGTGAAAGCGTTTGTCATTCAGCGCCCAACGAGCCAGATCATCCGTTGCCAGGGCTTCTTTCATATCACGATTAACACGTTCCAACTCCTCCATAGGTTCCTTGGGAATTGGAGACCGGCAGGCTGCCGACAAGGCAGCCACTTCCAGACAGGAGAGGATGTCATAAATCTCTCGCATTTCATCGGCCAGAACCGGGCGTATAAAAATGCCCCGGCGCGGTACTATTTTCACCAGACCTTCCTGTTCTAACCGAATAGCAGCCTCGCGTAAGGGTGTTCGAGAGATACCCAGCTCGGCTGCCAGCTCTTGTTCCAGGTAATAGTTACCCACTCGTAATTGGTTGTTTAATACCCTGTCTCTTAGGCGTAAAAACACCTGCTCCGAAAGTTTGGGTTTTTTATCGATCATAAAGGACGCCGCCTGGTTCCCATATCTGGTTGAAAGTAATGTATGCGTTATAAAATTAAATATCCAATTTAATACCTTCTATGCCTGTGGACGCAATGTGTTTGCCAGGAAGAAATACTTCCAAATGGCCAGCTATAAATGATCGCCCGGAGCTTGTGCCTGATCGTAGAGTGCGCCAGCAAGCTTTTGTTAAGATGCACTGGAATGGTTTAAACGCGCGAAACAGGTAGGAGTAGTAATGGGGTTAATGTACCAGGGGAGAGGATCGGGGGTTGAACGCTGTGGGTCATGCCAGATACCACTTCTCGCTTGTATTTGCGCTTATCGTCCAAGTTTGCATTCGCAAACGCATTTTTGGATTTTGACTCACCGTAAGGAATTCTTTAAACCGACCAACAGTGCTCGACTGATCAGTGCTTGCCTGCCCAATGTGCGTTTTTTTAAGTGGCAACGGACCGAGCCCGATCCTGAATTGCTGGCGTTGATTAACGACTCTGTTTATCGGCCTGCTTTGGTGTTTCCGAAAGAGATGGCGCCACTCAATAAGTCCGAAGCCGCCTGCGATAAAGCCGGAACCCGCGCATTTCTATTGATTGACGGAACCTGGCAGCAAGCCTTAAAAATTTATCGCAAGAGTCCTTACTTGCATCGTTTACCGCTGGTATCCCTGAGCCCTCAATCACCTTCGAAGTACGGTCTGCGAAGAGCCAAGGGTGAAGGACAGCTCTGCACGGCCGAGGTGGCTGTTGAGTTACTTCGTCTGGAAGGAGAAAGGGATCAGGCGCAGCATTTGCAAAACTATTTCCGAGTCTTTTGTTACAGCTACCTCGAAGCCAGAAATCATCGCCAGCCAGAACTATTGCCTGAGATGGAAGCCTTGTTGAATCACCAGCGTGAGCGGCAGGTGTAGGGCGCAAAAACCATAATCTGGTCTACGCTTAATGAACTCCCTAATTATCATCTCAGGGGTTGGGCGTGTTAGCAGAGCAACGACAGGGAAATAGGGTGTCCCGGGCTGAGCGGGTGCTGATTCAGATGGCCTCCTCATCCTATGATCACCTGTTGAGCGGCGAGACCGTGTCGGCGCGAACTCGGGATATTTCAATCCAGGGGTTCCGTGCGATTCTCGACCAGGATGTCCCTCAGGGCTCAATACTGCAGATTTGCATTTCGGTGACGGATCATCAACGCCGTTATGTGCTTAGCGCCGAGGTTCGCTGGTGCTCTCCCGGTGATGGCGGGTCGACCTGTGCCGGCTTTAGAATTCTGCCATCCCAGGACTCTGACTACGATGATTGGATCAGTGCTTTTAATGGCATTGACCGACGGCGCCAACGCCTGTCCTCCTGAATACCCCCTCTTGATTTCTTTTATAAATGGCTTCTGAATTCCGAGGGCTGTATTCGGAGGCTGTTGATGTACACTAGATTGCTCTGGTGATAGAGATCAATGATTAAAAGGAGCAAGGGATGGCAACTAGAGTGGCATTTATCGGTTTGGGCGTCATGGGATATCCGATGGCAGGGTACTTGGCGCAACAGGGCCATGAAGTATCAGTCTATAACCGCACATCAACCAAAGCCTGTCAGTGGGTGGAAAAATATGGCGGCCAGTCGGCACCAACACCGGCCGCGGCGGCCGCGGGTGCTGACTTTGTTTTTGCCTGTGTCGGCAACGACGATGATCTGCGGGCAGTCACTATCGGCCCTGATGGTGCCTTTGCGGGTATGCGAGAAGGTGCGGTGTTTGTTGATCACACCACAGCCTCAGCCGAAGTGGCCAGGGAGCTTGCGCAGACAGCATCCGCAAAGGGGATTGGATTCCTTGATGCGCCGGTATCTGGTGGCCAGGCTGGCGCTGAAAATGGTGCTCTGACCATTATGGTTGGGGGCGACGAGTCGGTTTTTAACCGAGTGAAGCCGCTCTTTCATGCTTATGCCCGTTCGGTAAAGTTGATGGGCCCTGTCGGTGCCGGACAACTCACCAAAATGGTCAACCAGATCTGTATTGCCGGCGTTGTTCAGGGATTATCAGAAGGGCTGCATTTTGCCCGTCAGGCCGGTTTGGATGCAGCCGCCGTTGTTGAGGTGATCTCCAAGGGGGCTGCGCAATCATGGCAGATGGAAAATCGCTATCAGACCATGCTCGATGACCAGTTTGAACATGGTTTCGCGGTTGACTGGATGCGAAAGGATCTTGATATCGTCCTCAGCGAAGCGCGTAAGAACGGCAGCCATTTGCCGGTAACGGCGGTGGTTGACCAGTTTTATTCGGAAGTGCAGGCCATGGGAGGTAATCGCTGGGATACCTCCAGCTTATTTGCCTTGTTGGAGTCGAGAAAAGCGAAAAAATAACCTTTTTCCGGTTTTTTCCCCGAAATTCAAGCTGATAACGAGCCCCGGCCATTTTGCGATGGCCGGGGCTCGTTATATAATGCGCTACTTTTTTATGCGCAGGCGCTTTGGCGCTACCCCGCTTAACGCTAGAGGGATTCCAGGTCAGGTCTATGAAGACAACAGAGATTCGCAGTGCTTTTCTGAATTACTTTGCCAGTAAACAGCACCAGATTGTAGCCAGTAGTTCGCTGGTTCCCGGCAATGATCCAACCTTGTTGTTCACCAATGCCGGCATGGTGCAATTCAAAGACGTTTTCCTGGGTGACGACAAACGCTCATACAGCCGTGCCACCACTTCTCAGCGTTGTGTTCGAGCCGGTGGCAAGCACAATGATCTGGAAAATGTCGGTTATACCGCGCGTCATCACACCTTTTTCGAGATGCTGGGTAACTTCAGCTTTGGCGATTATTTCAAACATGATGCGATCCAGTTTGCCTGGGAATTCCTGACCTCCAGTGAATGGCTCAATATCTCCAAGGATAAACTCTGGGTAACGGTGTATCAGGAGGATGACGAAGCCTTTGAAGTATGGAGCCAGAAAATGGGTGTCCCTGTGGACCGTATTATTCGCATTGGCGACAAAGGTGGCCGCTACAATTCGGATAACTTCTGGGCGATGGGGGATACGGGTCCTTGTGGTCCCTGTACCGAAATTTTCTATGACCACGGTGCGGATATCTGGGGCGGCCCTCCAGGATCGCCGGAAGAGGATGGTGATCGTTATATTGAGATCTGGAACGTGGTCTTTATGCAGTATAACCGCAGTGCTGATGGCACTATGGCGCCTCTGCCCAAACCTTCGGTAGATACCGGCATGGGGCTGGAGCGTATCGCAGCCGTAATGCAAGATGTACACAGCAACTATGAGATTGATCTGTTCCAGAACCTGCTTAAAGCCGCTGCGCGCGAGACTGGCGAGCAGGATCTGGAGAATAAATCCCTGCGGGTGATCGCGGACCATATCCGCTCCTGTGCATTCCTGGTTATTGATGGAGTAATCCCATCAAATGAGGGGCGTGGTTATGTGTTACGACGTATCATTCGTCGAGCCATTCGCCATGGCAATCAGTTGGGCCAGAAGCAGGCCTTCTTCCACAAACTGGTCGCAGCCCTTGTGCAGGAGATGGGGGATGCTTATCCAGAATTGAGCGAGCAACAGGCGATGGTTGAACGCGTATTGCTGCAAGAAGAGGAGCAGTTCGCTAAAACCCTGGATAAGGGCATGAAAGTGCTGGAAGAGTCCATCGTGGGCATGCAGGGCACAGAAATTCCCGGTACCACGATTTTCACCCTTTATGACACCTACGGATTTCCGGTAGACCTGACCAATGATATTGCCCGCGAGCGCGAACTATCACTGGATATGGACGGTTATGAGAAAGCCATGGAAGCACAGCGTGAGCGTGCTCGAGCCTCCAGCAAGTTTGGCATGGACTATAACGCCGGCCTCGAAATTGAAGGCGTGACCGAATTTACCGGTTACGACCTGCTGACAGACCAGGCTTCGGTACGGGCTCTTTTTGTAGACAATAACCCTTGCAAATCGGTCTCGGCCGGTCAGGCGGTTGCGGTGGTTCTGGAGCAGACTCCCTTCTATGGCGAGTCCGGTGGTCAGGTGGGCGATCAAGGTGAGTTGGAATGGAATGGCGGGCGGATGCGAGTCCGCGATACCCAAAAAGAGGGTGATAACCACGTCCACCTGGGGGACATTCTCGAGGGTGAATTAAAACTGGGGGACCAATTGACCGCTCGGGTGGCCGCCGATAAGCGCGCCGCAACTCGTTGTAATCACTCGGCCACCCACCTGTTGCATGCTGCATTGCGCAAAGTGTTGGGCGATCACGTGACGCAGAAAGGCTCATTGGTGGATGAGGAGCGTTTACGCTTCGACTTCTCTCATTTTGAAGCGATCAAGCCGGAACAGTTGCGAGAGATTGAGCGCCTTGTTAATGCACAGATTCGAGCCAACACTCCGGTAGAAACCCTGGTAACCGACATGGATTCTGCCATCGAAAAGGGTGCTATGGCGCTCTTTGGTGAGAAGTATGGCGATTCCGTGCGCGTTCTGAGTATGGGCCAGGATCGCTTTTCGGTTGAGCTCTGTGGCGGCACTCATGTTGAGCGTACCGGCGATATTGGTTCTCTGGTGATAGCTGCGGAAGCCGGTATTGCAGCCGGGGTTCGTCGTATCGAAGCGGTAACGGCACAAGCCGCCAGCCGCTGGAATGAAAGTACGGAACAGGTGATTGCTCAGTTATGCGGGCAGCTCAAGGGAGGTCGTGAGGCATTGCCAGAAAAGGTGCAGCAACTGCAGGATAGAAATCGTCAGTTGGAGCGAGAGCTTGACCAGTTGAAGCAAAAGTTGGCCAGTGCCAAAGGTAGCGATCTGGCGTCAGAGGCGATCGAGGTTGGCGGTATTAAACTGTTAGCCGCTAACCTTGAGGGTGTCGATCCCAAGTCGCTGCGCGATATGGTAGACCAGCTTAAAAATAAGCTGGGTCAAGGAGTCGTGCTACTGGCGACAGCATCGGGTGACAAGGTGAGCCTAGCGGCTGGTGTCACCAAGGATTTAACCGTTCGGGTGAAGGCTGGCGATTTGCTCAAAATGGTGGCTGCGCAAGTAGGAGGTAAAGGCGGGGGGCGTCCCGATTTTGCCCAGGGTGGTGGCTCTGATGCCAGCGCCTTGCCAGCAGCGGTGGCGTCAGTCGAAGGTTGGCTGAAGGATCAGCTGGCATAAATCTCAGGAAGACCATAAACCATGGTTGAAGCACTTGCCAGTCAGGTGCGAAACAGACCATCAGGTAAAGATAATAATGGGGCGTAAGCCCCGCTAGCATAGAGGATCGCAGATTCCACGATGGCATTGATCGTTCAGAAGTTCGGGGGAACATCGGTGGGTACGGTTGAACGTATTCAGGCGGTGGCGGATAAAGTAAAGGGGTTTCGTGAGCGGGGCCACGATATTGTCGTAGTCGTGTCCGCGATGAGTGGGGAAACCAATCGTTTGATCGGCCTTGCAGATCAAATGCAGGACAAACCTACGCCACGCGAGATGGATGTGCTCGTGTCGACCGGAGAGCAGGTTACTATCGCATTGCTATCCATGGCGCTGAACGAGCGGGGTTGTCCTGCCCGTTCCTATACCGGTGGCCAGGTGCGAATTCGTACCGACAATACGCACACCAAGGCGCGTATTAAGGAGATTGACGAAGAACATGTTCGCGCTGACCTTGCTGCGGGTCGTGTGGTTGTGGTGGCAGGATTCCAGGGTATGGACGAAGCCGGCAATATCACCACGCTGGGGCGAGGCGGTTCCGATACAACGGCTGTGGCATTGGCAGCTGCTCTGAAAGCGGAAGAGTGCCAGATCTACACCGATGTTGATGGGGTCTATACCACCGATCCGCGTGTTGTGGACAACGCGCGCCGGCTACCCCGCATCACTTTTGAAGAGATGCTGGAGATGTCCAGTCTGGGCTCCAAGGTGTTGCAGATTCGCTCGGTTGAGTTTGCGGGTAAATACAACGTACCCCTGCGGGTGCTGCACAGTTTTCAAGAAGGGCCCGGTACCCTGATTACTTTTGAGGAAGATAACGAGATGGAAGATCCACTGATTTCAGGTATCGCATTCAATCGCGACGAGGCCAAGTTGACCGTCAAGGGTGTACCCGATATTCCGGGGGTTGCGTCTAAAATTCTGGGCCCTATAAGCCGCGCCAATATTGAAGTGGATATGATTATCCAGAACGTAGCCGAGGATAAAACCACCGATTTCACCTTCACGGTGCACCGCAATGACTTTGACCAGTCCATGGACATTCTTCAGCAAACGGCCGAAGAGCTGGGTGCCCGAGAGGTAGAAGGGGATAATAAAATTGCCAAGGTGTCGATCGTTGGTGTTGGTATGCGTTCTCATGCGGGCGTGGCATCCAAGATGTTTGATGCATTGGCTCAAGAGGGCATCAATATTCAGGTGATCTCTACTTCCGAGATTAAAGTCTCGGTGGTTATTGCGGAGAAATACCTTGAACTTGCCGTTCGTGCGCTACACTCGGCCTTTGAACTGGATAAAATTACTACCGAGTCTGAGTAGATTTCACCCAAAGAACCGTAGAAGTACGCATTTAGCCCTTCGGGTGAAGGGCTAAACTGTAAGTGTTCAAAAAGTGGGCTGTCACAAAGCTGTGGCAGTGGGCAGTGACGCCAACCCCCGCCTAAGGGTGAGCTGGCAGAAACAGTTTTTGCATCCAGATCCCAATCATTGATGAATGAGAGTGGATGCTAATCGAAACAAGGAGATAATTATGCTGATTTTGACTCGCCGGGTGGGAGAAACTTTGATGGTTGGTGACGAAGTGACCGTCACTGTATTGGGTGTGAAAGGTAATCAGGTTCGTATTGGTGTGAACGCGCCAAAAGAGGTTGCGGTACACCGAGAAGAGATCTACCAGCGTATCCAAAAAGAGAAGGAAGAAGATTAAACGGCTACCTGCCAGTTTTTTCTCTGATGCCCTTTGCTTTCATTCTGAATCTGGTATTATAGCGCGCGTTGGAGAGGTGGCCGAGTGGCTGAAGGCGTGCCCCTGCTAAGGGTATATACGGGAAACTGTATCGAGGGTTCGAATCCCTCCCTCTCCGCCATCATTGAAACAAAAATGCCCGGCTTTTTGCCGGGCATTTTTGTTTGTGGGTTGATTAAGAATGTTCTTGAATACGGCAGGTAGCACTGCCATATATGATCATGAGGGCTAGGTTCAAACCGCACAGATTTGTTTGACTCTCCTGATCGAAATCTCTATAGTACGCGCCATATCTCAGCGCCCGTAGCTCAGCTGGATAGAGTACCTGGCTACGAACCAGGCGGTCGCACGTTCGAATCGTGCCGGGCGCGCCACATTGCAAGAAGCTCAACCTGAAAGGGTTGGGCTTTTTTTGTGCTTGGGCTATGAGTGATAAGTCGCTTAGGCCTGGTTGGCAGGTGTCAAAGGTTCGTTGTTCATGGGTTAACTTCCATCCCAGTGCGAATGTGGGTCCATATCCGGGTAAAAGGGGAGCTGGAATTTGTCTGTGGTCCGCTGCAGAATTGTTAACTCTTTTTGGCTGATATTGGCTTTCCATTTCGAGATTTCTTCGGTCGGATCGCGTCGCCGGCCATATCCGGGACCAGAGGTTTTGCTGCGATGTGGAGAGAGAAATTCTTCGGCCTGCTGGGTCCACTCCAACCCCATAGATTCAGCCAGCCAACGTAGGCGTGAGGTCGAATCTTCACAGTACCACTCGTGTTCTTTTAGTATCCAGCTTTCTCGGTGGCTGGCCAGCTGAATAGTGGTGATTGCCCCCCACAGGGTTGCGGCACTTTCCCAGAATCCATTGGCCTCTGTCATCCGCTTGGCGTGTTTGCTTAAAGGCCCTGTCATTAGTTTGGGTTGCTTTATTAGTCCGCCTAGCACATGGGCCGGATCCCAGCCACGTTGTTGCCAACTCAAAAATTGGGGGGCTGGATGCCTTACCAGCTGAATTACTGGAATGGATGGAAAGTGGGCACCAAAATAGTCCAGTGCCAATGTCATTCGAACCCACTTTAACAATACAGCTCGGGCAAAGGGGCGGGTAATGATCTCCCTTAAACCTTTTTCCGCGATGGCGTATTCGTTGACTTCATGGCCTTTTAGCGACTTCTTTATATGGTGCAGTAATCGTTCATCTTCGGTGTCGCTTGTCAGATATTTGTCATAGTAATCCGGCCCCAGGGCCTCGTCCGGTTCAAAGTAATAATCGACCCCCTTGCAAAGGGATAAGGTTTTCGCCAGCCAGGAGGTTCCGCTGCGGGGAACTCCTGAGACCACCAGCTGTTGCTGGGCGTTTAACGGTCCCGGTAAGCCCTTGATAAACAGTTGGCGGGCCAGGGGGCGAACCTTGCGAAGATAGTATCGAGTGTTGTGCGAGCCAGTATTGCTTGTTAGCAGAGGTTTACTGCCGGGTTCCTGCGGTGTGGGCATTGGACTGCTCTAAAATGAGGATTATTTATTCTAAGCAACTATAGACCAGATCTGGCCAAATACAGGTGTCTATAGTCTTTGTTGTATTGGCTGGGTGGAGGGTGCTTCTGCCCCCGTTTCCTTTTTGAATCAGGGAGTCAGATTGGGTCCAGTACGGGGCTAGCAAGGTATCCAAAAACCGTCGATCGAGCATTTGACTCTGGTAGGTGAAATCACTATAGTACGCGGCCTGTATGCAGCGCCCGTAGCTCAGCTGGATAGAGTACCTGGCTACGAACCAGGCGGTCGCACGTTCGAATCGTGCCGGGCGCGCCACTTTCATAAGATGGGATAGCATACAGCAGCAATACCTAGCGCCCGTAGCTCAGCTGGATAGAGTACCTGGCTACGAACCAGGCGGTCGCACGTTCGAATCGTGCCGGGCGCGCCACCTAGTAAAAACAGCTCAACCCGAAAAGGTTGGGCTGTTTTTTTATAAGCGACCGGTCGATGAGAGCGTGGTTCGACAAATTCCCTCAAGGGAATTTGGACCCAGTCGCGCAGCGACGCAGCCCTAAGGGTGTCCTAATGGTCTTGAGTTCATTAAGAATCAATCGTGCCGGGCGCGCCACATAGCAAAAGCTCAACTTGAAAGGGGTTGGCTTTTTTATAGGCGTGCCAGGTCGATAAGAGCCTGGCTCGAATAATGGTTGTATGGGCTCTTTTGGCGTGAAAAAGCAGCTAATTGTCTTGATCCGGGTTGATGCTGTCCTAGCTCCCTGTTTCAATAGTGCGATTCTTATATCAGGCCATTATTGACCTCTATGACCGCATTTGAAGCCACCTTCGAGCATGAAGCCCGGCCCATTTCTCGACCCCTGCGTATCGCCTTATTGGGCTATCGTAGTGATCCCTTTGTCGGCGGGCAGGGGATCTATCTAAAGTTTCTGAGTAAGGCTCTGGTGGAGCTTGGTCATCAGGTGGATGTGCTTTCGGGGCCTCCCTATCCGGATCTGGATCCCCGGGTTGGGCTGATTCGTATACCAAGTCTGGATCTGTTTGCCTGTGACAGCCATGTGAAAGCCTTGCGCTGGAGACACCTGCGATCCTATAGCGACACTTTTGAGTGGTGTTCGATGCTGACCGGGGGATTCTCGGAACCCTATACTTTCAGTCGGCGAGTCGCCAAGTACCTTCGGTCATCGGCCAAGCCTTATGATCTGGTGCATGATAATCAATCCTTAGGTTATGGGTTGTTGACCTTGCAGCGCCGGGGAATCCCGGTGGTGACAACGATTCATCACCCCATCCATCGAGATCGTCAATTAGCATTGGATGCAGCCCCTAATTGGAAATTCCGGTTACTGGTTCGACGCTGGCACAGCTTCTTGCGTATGCAGGAGAAAGTGGTCAGTCAATTAACCAATGTGGTCACGGTATCTGAGCAATCTCGCCAGGATATTTCCGGAGCGTTTGGCATCTGCCAGAGCCGCATCGATTTGATTCATAATGGCATCGATACTCAAACGTTTACCCCCAACTCTGAGGTTGCTGTCGATCCCTGGCAACTGATCACCACGGCATCCGCTGACCAGCCGTTAAAAGGCCTTCGTTTTCTACTGCAGGCGCTAGCACAACTGCGCCCGGATTTTCCGCAGCTGAAACTGTTGGTGGTTGGTAAGTTGCAGCCTTCGGGAACCACGGCTCGTCTGATTGACAAGCTTGAACTGGCTTCTGCAGTTCGTTTTGTCTCTGGCATTTCAACTGAGGCATTGGTGGAGCACTATAACCGCTCAGCCATAGCGATATCGCCATCGCTTTACGAAGGGTTTGGCTTGCCCGCAGGGGAGGCGATGGCTTGTGGCTGCGCAGTGATCTCCAGTGATGGTGGCGCATTACCCGAGGTGGTAGGGGATGCTGGCATGTTGGTGCCAGCAGGCGACAGCGGGCAACTCGCAAATGGCATCGCGACATTGCTACGAGACCCTGAGTTGCGAAAAGAATTGGGGCTTCGTGGCCGTGCACGAGTTGTCGAGCGTTTCAGCTGGCAACGTGCGGCTATCCAGTTCAGTAATTACTATTATCGGGTTATTGCCAATGCTGACGGTTGATTTTTCCGCTCTTGACCTGCGACCGGGGGACCGGGTATTGGATCTGGGTTGCGGTGAAGGTCGGCATAGCATTGGTGCCTACCATGAAGCCTTGGTCGATGTGGTGGGGGTGGATCTGAATCTGGCTGATTTGCGGGCGGCCCAGGAAAAACATGAGTCGTTTCCGGTAGAGAATTCTCAGCAGCGTCACTGCCATTTTGTCTGCAGTGATGCGCTGAACTTGCCCTTTGCAGATAACAGCTTTGATCATGTTATCTGCTCTGAAGTGCTCGAGCATATTCCCGATTATCAAGGCGTGCTGCAGGAGATTAATCGAGTGTTGCGCCCTGATGGACTGTTGGTTGTGAGTGTTCCTCGCGCCTGGCCTGAACGTATTTGCTGGCGGTTAAGTCGCGAATATCACCAGGTTGAAGGAGGTCATATTCGTATCTTTGACTCAGGAAAACTGAAGGCGGATATCGAGTTGCTGGGTTTGCATTGTTATCGACGCCATTGGGCTCATGCGCTACATGCCCCTTTTTGGTGGTTGAAATGTCTGTTTTGGGATGCGCAGGAGACGAACTGGTTGATTCGTCAATATCACCGCTTGCTGGTTTGGGATCTTATGCAACGCCCCTGGTTAACGCGTACACTGGAAACCCTGCTTAATCCTCTGCTCGGAAAGAGCGTTGTCATTTACTTTAAAAGGTCTGCATGATGGATGGCTTATTCCTGAGTAAAGGTATCTATCCGCAGCAGTACTTGAGTGATTGCGCGGCTTACATCCTTGATGTGCAAATGAGTGATGGTCGTATTCCTTGGTTTAAGGGTGGCAAAACCGATCCCTGGGACCATGTTGAAGCGGCGATGGGGTTGAGCGTAGCGGGTGAATATCAGGCAGCGGAGGCCGCCTATCACTGGCTATTCAAGCAGCAGTTGGCCGATGGCAGCTGGTGGGCAGCCTATTATGACGCCATGCCGAATGATCGTTCTCAACGGGAAACGAACTTTGTCGCTTATGTTGCCACCGGTATCTGGCACCATTACCTGGTATCTGCTGATAAGGCCTTTTTAGTTCAGTACTATCCGATGGTTCAACGTGCCATTGATTTTGTCCTGTCCTATCAAACAGAATATGGTGACATTTACTGGGCCGTGGATGAGCAAGGCATAGGTCAACCTGACGCCTTGGTAACCGCTTGCGCATCGATCTACAAGAGTATCGAATGCGCCATCAATATAGCGGCCACTCTGGAACAAGACGCAGCAAGCTGGCGACGCGCCTACGAAATGTTGGGGCAAGCCTTGCGGGATAAGCCTGAACGTTTTGATCGCACCTGGGAGAGCAAGTCTCGCTTTTCCATGGATTGGTTTTATCCGGTGTTGGCTGGTTTGTACTCTGCCAGGGACGCGCGCAAGCGATTGACTTCACGTTGGGATCAGTTTGTTGAATCTAATCTGGGTTGCCGCTGCGTGAGTGATCAGCCCTGGGTCACTGTGGCTGAGTCCTGTGAGTTGACGATGGCGCTGTTGGCTGCCGGTGATCATGCGCAGGCGGTAAAGCTATACAGCTGGTTGCATCAATGGCGAGATAATGACGGTGGTTACTGGACCGGTTACCAATTTGTAGACAAAGCCATTTGGCCCGAAGAGAAAACGACCTGGACGGCGGGGGCGATTCTTCTAGCGGCTGATGCACTAACCGAACACACTGCCGCCTCCCGCCTATTCCTCTCAGCGAATCTATTACCGGCGCCGCAAGATACCCAATGTGTTGACGGTCGGCAGCGCCTCAAATAGGCCTGAATTCAGGGCGCGCTTCCAGATGTTGTAAGGCGCCTGACCACCATCGGCAGGGTTCGGAAATATATCGTGGATCGCCAGAATTCCACCACTTACTACATGTTTTGCCCAGCTTTGATAATCGGTTTGAGCTGCGGCTTCGCTGTGGCCTCCATCGATAAATACCATCCCCAATGGGGTTTGCCAGTGACGAGCGGCAATCTCTGACGGTGATACTACTGGCACTACATTTTGTTCCAGATCGGCTGAACGCAATGTGTGGCGAAGTGACCTGAAACTGTCCATCAAACCCGCGCCGGCATCGAACAGTTCGGGGTCATGATACTGTTCCCCGGGCTGGTGCTCCTCCGACCCCCGGTGATGGTCGACGGCGAATAATGTGTTGTTATGAAGCTTGCAGGCGCTGCCCAGATACAGGGTCGATTTGCCGCAGTAGCTCCCGACTTCAAGCACAGGCCCTAGTTTGGCAACTTCTGCCGCAAGCTGGTAAAGGGTTTCTCCTTCATCCTGTGCAAGGAAACCCTTGATGGAATCGATATCGACTGGCAACGTAAGGGGCATAGAGGTCATCCTTATAAACAATAAACACTTGGAGTTTGGGGCAGACTACCTGTCGCGGACGACGAATAGCAAGAGAGAATCCTGTGAGACGGGAACATCGCCCTTATAGATTGAAATATTGGCTTGGCAAATTGAATCGCGGTTATGTGAGGCATTTTCTCCAGCCTCAATTTGATGCCCTGGGCCAGGCACCTATTGTGGTTCAACCCCATCGTATGCGAGTGTTTGGTCAGCATATCTCTATTGGACACTTCGCTCACCTTATCAACAGCCAACAACAGCCGATACAGCTGACGACCTGGCGGGGCAAGGGGATGGATGGGCATATTGAAATTGGTGATTATTGTCTGATCTCACCGGGAACCACGTTGATTTCGGCCCAGCAGATTACTGTCGGTGATAATTGCATGCTGGCAGCGGGTTGTTATATATCCGATAGTGACTGGCACGGTTTGTACAATCGATTGCGGCCGTTTCGCTGCACCAAACCCATCAGCATTGGGAATAATGTCTGGATAGGGCATCGAGCTCAGGTAGGTAAAGGCGTTTCGATTGGCGATAATTCCGTGGTTGGCGCCGGAGCTGTGGTGGTCAAGGATGTTCCGGCTAATGTGGTTGTGGCGGGAAATCCGGCCGTTGTGGTAAAAAAACTGGACCCTGAACGTCGCATGTTAAAGCGCGAGCGTTTATTCACCGATGCCGAACATTATCATGACAATATGGATCAGCTCGATCGTTATCTGATGCAGGGTAACAGCTTCTTGGGCTGGTTGAAGACTTTGCTTTTTCCAAGTCGTAACGATTAGGAGTGTGATCAATGAAAGCAGCGCTGGATCATCTTGTCGTGGCGGCACAGAGCCTGGAGGAAGGCGTCGATTATTTGCAGCAACGGCTCGGGGTACGCCTTCCTGCCGGTGGCAAGCATCCGCGTATGGGCACGCACAATCACCTGATGCGAATTGGCGAGGCACTATTTCTAGAAGTAATCGCCATAGACCCAAATGCTCAACCGCCCCAGCGTCCCCGGTGGTTTGGCCTGGATGATGCTTTGGTACGGGCTCGCTTAGCGCAGGGCCCCCGATTGCATACCTGGGCGTTGAATGTGCCCGACCTGGCAGTACAAAAATCGATAGTCGAAAATCTGTATGGAAATATCGAGCCCATGAGTCGAGATGCACTCACCTGGGAGATCACCATTGCGCAAGACGGCCAATTGCCCGCCGCTGGATTATTACCAACCTTGTTGCAATGGCACGCGGATCCCCATCCGGCCAACGCGATGGAAGATCTTGGCTGCTCATTGTCCTCGTTAATAGTACGGCACAACCGACCTGACTGGTTACGCAAGGAATTGCGGCGCATCGAAGCCGATCACCTGGTGACCATCGAAGCCATCCATGATGCTCAATCGCCGGCGCTATCGGCCTGTCTGGAT
Organism: Aestuariirhabdus haliotis; assembly: GCF_023509475.1. Lineage (NCBI taxonomy): Bacteria > Pseudomonadati > Pseudomonadota > Gammaproteobacteria > Oceanospirillales > Aestuariirhabdaceae > Aestuariirhabdus > Aestuariirhabdus haliotis. The sequence goes on from NZ_JAKSDZ010000023.1 coordinate 22,140, forward strand.
ACGCCGGTTGGATCGGTCTGGTTGGAATCCTGATTGATGGAGGCTTTTGTCGTGCTAGGCACTTTTATCGCATTCGATTTGACCACGAAGAGGCATACCATCGCGGCCCAATAAAGAAGGCAGAGCATAGCCAGCAATAAAAGCAGGAGAACCCTTAATGGATCCTAAGGAATACGATTTACCCCATGACTTTTTGCACTGGGAAGGTGATGCGGCGGAAGACCATAGTGGCCCCTTTTTTTATCGCCTTACCGATGACGGCATCGAAACCACGTTTCGCATCCAGCCTCATCATTGTAATTCAGGGCAAACGGTTCATGGCGGTGTTTTAATGATGTTTGCTGATTATAGCCTTTGCGTTGCGGCCATCGCAGGAACGAATGAAAGCTGCCTGACGCTGAGCTGTAATAATGAATTTGTCGATAAAGCTGTGGCAGGAGAGCGAATTCTGGGGCGTTGTGAGCTTATTCGCCGAACAGGTTCTTTGGCCTTTGTCAGGGTACAGTTGATGGTGGAGCAACGGATCATTCTTACCAGCAGTGGTGTGATCAAGAGGATTCAACTGGCCAAGGCTACCTCTGATTAATCCGAGTCATTGACTGGTGTCTGGATTCCTCACAAGAATAATAAAAAGGAGATGAAGATGAAGCATTTTGATAACCGAATAGCGGCAATTACCGGTGCCGGGTCGGGTATCGGGCGGGCGTTGGCATTACAGTTGGCGGAGCATGGAGCAATACTGGCGCTGGCTGATATTGATGAGCCGGGATTGGAGCAAACTCGAGCCAGGGCCGAAGAGTTGGGAGCCAGGGTGTCAGTGCATCGGGTGGATGTGTCCAGGCGTGAACAAGTAGAAGCCTATGCGGCCGAGGTGGAAGCGCAGCATGGGGGCTGCCAACTGCTGTTTAATAATGCGGGTGTCTCTTTGGTGGATACTATCGAAACCATGGATATTGAGGAGATGGAGTGGTTGATGGGGATCAACTTCTGGGGCGTTGTATACGGCACCAAGGCCTTCCTGCCGTTAATGCGCCGGGCGGAAGAGGCCCATTTAATCAATATCTCCAGTATTTTTGGCATCATCGGATTTCCCACTCAGGGTATCTATAATGCTTCAAAATTTGCGGTGCGTGGTTATACCGAAGCCATGCGCATTGAATTGGCAGGAACCTCTGTTGGTGTCAGCTGTGTGCACCCTGGAGGAATTCGTACCCAGATCGTAGCCAATGCCAAAATTGCCGAAGAGAATGTGCAGCAAACAAGGCAAAATTTTAACCAGCAGTTTGAGAAACTTGCTCGTACCAGTGCAGAGGATGCTGCCGCTATTATCCTTAAAGGGGTTCTCGCGAAGAAGGTTCGAATCCTGGTTGGCGGAGATGCCCGTTTTATGGATATCGTCGCACGTTTGTTTCCTTCTCGTTACGAAGTGCTGCTACGTCTCAATAAGATGATCGGCAGGTGAGCTCCAGTCGACAAAACTATCGGCTGATGACAGCAACCCTGTTGAGTGCTGTTGCTGGTAGAGTATGCTGTGAGGATGAAATCCGTTAGCCGATCATTGAACCTGTTTTTACCACTGCTGAACCTGCTGTTGGCTGGTTTTGCCGCCCCGGTTTGGGCAGACTGTATGCCAATGGCCAAGACCCCCTATGAAAAGGTCTATTGTGAGATCAAAAATCAGGGGAAAGGTAAGGGGCTTCCTGACTTTGCCCAATTTCAAAGCAACACAGCAACCACCCAGGCGCTCCTGTTGAAGCGCCCTGCGGCTCGATTGGGGATTGAATTGCCGAAAAGCGCCCGGGAGTCGAAGCCATCCTCAACGTCATCGGTGCCGCCAGGTTCATCACAAGAAAATGGCGATCAGGTTACTAAACGCCCTGCCTCTTCGCCCAGGGCGATGGCCAAAACGAACCCTGTCGATAATGGCAGGGCAGGGCTTCCGACCCCTGATGTGACAGCATCGATAGCCACCCGATGTCATCAGCCCCAGAAGAGCAGGATTGACTGCGGCGTGAATCGCTATCAATTACAGGGCGATCAGCCCAACAGTAAACTGGCGCTGGGGGTGTTGGGAGATGACAATGGTTTCGAATTCCCGGATCAGAATCGATTGTCTAAAGAGGGTACTGGCCGCGATCATTATTTGAGCAAATCCTACCGCTATTACATTGAAAAGATGCTGGAGATTGGCCTGGGTGGCTCGACCATGAGCTATTCACGATTTTATTACACCTATGTGGATCTGCAGGATAAAGGTCATGACTTTGGTGGCCGTTTCGCCACCATGTTTGAATACCTCAAGCGTGATAAGCGTCAGTTGATGGTTGGTAAAAGCGCAGATCCGGCGTTTGAAGGACTCAAGCAATGTATGGCGTTAGATGCTGAGTTGATTGTCTGCGATAATCTGCGGACGAATTGGGTTTACCGGCTGCAGCAATAGTTGGCTGGTCTGTAAAGGTTAAATCATCGTATTTCATCGACTGCTTATCGTTCTTCGCTTGCGGGTCCTTGATCAATATTGATAGCCTTCGTCTTTTAATGACTATGGACGGGAGTTGTCAGAATGCAGGACGCTGAGCAGTACGACGCGATATTTCATGGCAAGGTGCTTGATGGGGTAGATCCCAAGCAGGCCCGGGAAAACTTCACCAAACTGTTTAAGCTGGATAAGGCGGCTGGGGATGCGCTGTTTTCCCGCCTTCCGATGGCCATCAAGAAGGGCCTGAGCAAGGATCAGGCGAAACAATTGAAAATCAAGGTCGCTCGGGCCGGATTTCATCTCTCCTTTCGCAAGATCCAGCCAGCAGCCCAGACAGGGCTCGGTAATCTGTCATTAGAGCCGATGGAGCAGAAAGCGACTAAAATCCCAGCTCAGTCAGGGCAGGAAAGCACGCCAGTAACACCGACTAGTGATAGCGCCGCCTTATCTGTTGCTGAAGATGGGCGTGAAAGCCAGGGTGGTTCCCAGTCTGCCCCTGAAGATGGACAGGTGTGGGGGAAGGCTCAGCCCAGAGTCAAGGCTCAATCCGGTTCGGAAGCGAAGCAGAGATCCGCTTCTGGTTCGATTGATGCCTCTGCCCAGGAAGGGTCCAAAACGAAATCTGAAGGCCAATCCCGCTTTGTCGATTTCGAGTTTACTGGCAATGGCGCGGAATATTTTCGCATCTGGATCGTAAATATTTTGCTCAGTATCGTGACTCTGGGTATTTACTCTGCCTGGGCAAAGGTGAGAAATAATCAGTATTTTTACGGTCACACCCAGATAGAGGGCAGCAGTTTCGAATATCTGGCGAACCCGATTGTCATTCTTAAGGGACGTTTGATCGCTTTTGCGGCCTTTATTGTCTTTGCCGCTGTACAACACTTTTTTCCTCTAATTGGCGTTTTTTTGCCTCTACTGTTGTTACCACTCGTTCCCTGGGTAGTCGTGAGATCGCTCGCCTTTAATGCGCGAAATAGTGCATGGCGAAATGTGCGCTTTAATTTTCAGGCGCATTGGTTTGAGGCGCTCAAAGCCTTTATTTTGTGGCCGATGGCGGGTTCCTTTACCCTTGGATTGCTGATGCCTTATGCCTTGAACAAGCAAAAGCACTTTTTGGTGAATCACAGCAGTTACGGTACGAGCAAATTTGAATTCGAATGCGCCGCCAGCATCTGGTATCGCTTTTTCCTTCGTTTAGTCGGCGCCATCATTTTGTTTAGCTTGATCGCAGGTATTCTTTCTTCACTACTTACCGGGTTGGGCCTAATCGCGTTTGCGCTACTTTATCTGGGTATCTATGCCGCCTATAAAGTCTTTGAAGGTAATCTGGTAATGAACCTCAGCCATCTGGGTCAACTACGGTTTCACAGTGAACTGGAGTTAAAACCCTATGCGTGGATCTTTGCGACAAATACACTGGCTATATTTTTGACCTTCGGCATCTATATTCCCTGGGCCAAGGTTCGAATGGCGCAGTATCGTGCGGATTCATTACAGCTCGAAGTGGTCGGCTCCCTCGATGAGTTTGTTGCCGATGAGCAGGAACGTGTTACTGCGCTGGGTGCAGAAATGGGTGAAATGTTCGATATGGAGTTCTCCGTTATATGATCTCCATAGAGGGGCTGTTTTATGATGGTCGCAGCTCCCGAGCGATCCCTGCCCGAGTTGTCTGTGACAGCACAGGCCGACTCGCTTGCCATCCTTTGCAAGGGCAGGGCGCGCTCATTGAACCCATGGATCTCAGCTGTGTTCGAATCAGCAGTCGGCTCGGTGATACACCCCGTTATGCTTATTTTGATAGCGGGGCCAAATTCGAAACCAGTGACAATGACACCATAGATGAGATGCTCAAACGACATGGCCGGAAGCCCGCTCTTGGTTGGGTTTCCAGTCTCGAACGCCACTGGCGGTACGTGTTTGTTAGCACCATCATTGTTGCCCTGTTTTCGTTCTGGATGGTTCGTGATGGTATTCCGCTGACGGCTCGCTGGGTGGCCCAGGCTCTTCCTCCAGAAGCGTCACAAATGATCGGTAAGGGAACGTTAAAGTTACTGGACGATCAGGTTCTGTCGGAGAGCCAGCTGTCACCCGAGCGACAAGAAGCATTAAGGCAGCATTTTTCATCAATTATTGAACGATATCCGGAATTGCCCATTCGGCTGGAGTTTCGCCATGGTAACGCTTTGGGTGCCAACGCCCTTGCGTTACCCTCGGGAGTGATTGTTTTTACCGATGAATTGGTCGAATTGGCGGAGGATGATAACCAGCTATGGGCGGTTATGGCCCATGAGGTTGGGCACCTGGCCAGACAGCATGCCCTGCGCTCGGTGGTGCAGAGTTCCATCCTGGCTCTGGGGCTGGTAGCCATTACCGGTGATCTGAATGCGGCTTCTTCGATACTGGTGGGGGCTCCGACCCTGATGCTGGAGCTGTCCTATTCCCGTGAATTTGAGCGAGAAGCGGACCGTTTCGCCGTGGCAGAGATGAAGGCCCAGGGTATTGAAATCAGTCATTTCGCCGACATGATCGTGCTACTGGAAGGCAACCATACCCATGGCGATATGCAGGGAAAAATATCAAAGCAGGAAAGTGAAGAAGAGACTTCTGGTTGGCGCGACTATCTCTCCACTCACCCTGTCGGGAAAGATCGCATCGAAGGCTTGCGTGAGTAGTTGTTTTGATGGGCCCGAATGCAACCTCCAGGTGCAGCCCTTTTCAGGGGGGATCCAGCCGAGGATTGAGCTACCGTCGATGATTCTGTCAGCTGTTGAGTTATTTGTTTCCTGCTCGATTTATAATTCATAGCAGTACCTGTCTCGACGGGTATTGCCGCTGCGGTGTACCATTTCGGCTTTGTTGCTAATTATTTCTGCATTCTGGTGTCCTATTCCATAAGCGGAAGCAAGCATTGAGGAGGTAGTTATGCAAGATAGTAATGATGCTGAGCTGTTTTCCCAAGAGGTGTCTGATGTTGCACCTTTGGAGACTAAGCGGGCACATTTGTCCAAGACTACCAAATCCCCCAGCCTTGCACAGCAGGCGCGCAAACTGAATGCGCAGAGTACCCCAGAACAGCGCATGGGGTTGTCATCCTCGGTAGTAGCCCAGGTTCATCCAAGAGATGTGCTGGAATTCAAGCGGCCAGGTTTGCAGGACGGGGTATACCGTAAGCTGCGTTTGGGCAAATACCCGATTGAGGCGACTATCGACCTCCATCGGCTCACCCTGGCGCAGGGGCAGCGCGAGCTGGAGCGCTTTATTCACGACTGCTATCAGTATGGACTTCGTACGGTTACCATTAATCATGGTCGTGGAGAGCGTGATCCGGAAAATCCAGCCCGAATGAAGAGTCATGTTGCTCACTGGTTGCACCAGATGGATCAGGTGCTTGCTTATCACAGTGCTCAGCAACACCATGGTGGTAGCGGGGTCTTGTATGTATTGATACGCAAGGCCGAAGCGCAAAAGCAGAAGAACCGTGAACGTTTCCGTATGCGGTAAAACGGTAGATTGTCTTCGGGTTCTAATGGGGCGATGGTGCTACTGTCTAGGGCCTGCAGTCTGGAATGGCTGCATTGAAACGGGGTAACAGGGCCGGATAACGTTTTAGAAAATGCTTATTGAAGTAAACCCCTAAAGGGCGATATTGAGCCGTTGTTGTTGCCATGATGCTCTGTAAGTGCAATTTTTGGTGATTGGCATCGAGCATATCCTGACGACTCAAAACAGCATCGAGGAGGCCACGGTTGAGCATTTTAAATAATACAGACAGATTTTCGTGGGTAGTGACCTTGTCGTGGCTGTTTTTTAACCAGTAATGCATGTTAGTGCCAACGGTTGTTCCTACTCGAGCATTTTTTCGAAAGCTTTCTGTCCCGGAAACCCATTGTGAATCGGGTTGTTGATACCACAGCCAGTCTCCTTGCACTAAGGGGGCGGACAGCGTGGCGTAAGCGTTGCGCTGGTCGTTCTCTGAAGCAATAAAGAAACCATCACTGCGGTTGTCTTTCACTCGCTTCTGGGCCCTGTTCCAGGGCAGAACGCTAAGCTCGGTTTCAATATTCAGTTTGTTCATGATGCAGCGTACTTGCTCGGTGGCTATGCCGGTCAGCTGCTGTTGCGCATCCAGGTATTGATAAGGAGGAATGAGCGCGGTACTCAGGTTAATACGCTTGGGCAGGGGAGTGTTGGCCAGCAGTGGGGCGGATAACACCGACAATACTGCCGCAAGAAAAAGTGTGTAGACAAAAACGACCGACGGCATGGCAACTCACGTATGCTAGAAAGCCCTATTACTAAGGTAAACATAGCGCTAAATGGTGTGAAGGGGTAATCGCTTTGGGAATACAGTTAATATGGAGCTATTATCTTTGCGAACCAGGCCCTCCATTGGGCTGTCAGCAGGCAGCGAATGGTTTACACTTAGCCAAGAATTTGGCGCGCATATTCTAGCCTCGCCAGCCTTCCTCAGCTCAACCCATAGTCAAGGGTAGTACTATGATTACAGCCTACAGCTTGAATGAATCCGGCGTTCAAATAGACACGTTAAGCCTGGACGATGCACTTCCCGCGGGTTGTATCTGGCTCGATGTCGTTGAACCGGAAGATGCTGAGCGTGAATGGCTTGATCAGTATTTTGTGGAAGAGGTGCCGGATACCGAAGATCTGGATGAGATTGAGGCAACGTCTCGTTTTTTTACCGATAAGGACGGGTTGCATATTCTTTCGCTTTTTCCTCATAGAGCGGGGAAGGATATTCGGAACATTAACGTCTCATTCAACCTTCGCCGGAATATCCTCATTACCCTTAGGGATGACGAGGTGGGCCTGTTTCGTCTGGTGCGTAATTATCTCAAGCGGCAACAGCTTGAAGTACAAGCGCCATTGGAGATTATGATCCGCCTGTTTACGGCCAAAGTGGATTACCTGGCAGATTTGCTGGAAGAGGTCTACGAATCGCTGGAAGAAGCGAGTCAGATGGCGCTCCGCGACGACAGTGGTGAGCGTGATGAAGTACTCAAGAATATTACCGTACAAGAAGATTTCAACGGCCAGATTCGCCTGAACCTTATGGATAGCCAGCGCTCGATGCGCTTCCTGGCTCGGAATAGCCGTTCTTTAATGGATGATACCCAGCTCGTTGAGGTCAAGGAGATGCTTCGAGATATCGATTCATTGATGCCCCATACGTCGTTTTTGTTCGACAAGATAAACTTCTTGATGGATGCCACCATGGGATTCAGTAACCTTGAGCAAAGTCGGATCATCAAGATCTTCTCCATCGCGGCGGTCGTCTTTTTGCCGCCAACGGTGATTGCCAGTGCTTATGGTATGAACTTCGAGATTATGCCGGAACTCCAGTGGGCGTTCGGTTACCCCATGGCCTTGGGTATGATGGTAATGAGTGCGGTTGGCACCTATCTTTTTTTCAAAATCCGCGGCTGGTTATAAAGCGGGAATAAGTTTGGCAAGCCCTATAACCAGCATCCAGGTCGTTTGATTACTTGACGGTGATAGTGATCTTTTCCGAGACCACGGGTTTTGAATGGGGAACGTGGGAGTAATCGCCTAACAAAAGCTGGAGGGTATGGGTGCCGGGTTCGAGCTCTACACTGACTTCAGTCTGTCCTCCGCCGAAATGTCGATGATTTTTATCTGAGGGCACGGGTTTACTCATATCGGGCAGAGTATCCACATCAATAAGCAGGTGATGATGACCCGTATTGGCTTTATCTACTCCGGCTGGCGCAACCCCCATTCCAGTTAAACCAAATTGCACCAATACCGGGCTTGTGACGACGTCACCATTTTTAGGGGAGACGATATAAACCGAAGCGTCTGCCGGTGCCTCGCTGGCTGCGATGGCTGAAATGGTAAACAGTGTGAGGAGGGTACCAGCTACCGTTTTGACAAGGTATGAGAGGAACAGTCTTGTTCTATTTCCGCTTTTCATTGTGTTTGCCCTGTTGTTTTGGTGATATTTACAGCGTGCCGATTAAAAATAGTCAGTAATGCTTGTTCAGGCAATTCGGCTCGTATTGGACTAAAAAGCAGGAAAAGCCGCAACTTATGGGCGATCCCGGTATTTTAAATTTGAATACAGTTGCTAATATGGCTAGGGAGGTATCGTTGGGGCGCAATAGAGCGGCTACTGTATTGGCAGCTCATTTCGTAAAACCTAACGGCCACCTCAACACCGGAGTGGGTTAGAGCGTAAGATGATCAGTTCGCCGGTGCCAAGGCGCATAGGCGACATTGGACTACCTATTTTTGGGCGATAGCCTTTTTGACGACAGACTGGAGGTCGGCACAGTGGAAAACATCAACCTGCAACAGCTTTTGGATACCTATCTCATTCCCTGGGGAATTAATTTAGGACTGGCGATTTTGGTCTTTATCGTCGGTCGCATGCTGGTGTCTATGGTGGTCTCCCTAATCGCAAAAGGTTTGGCCAAGACCAAAATGGATGACACTCTGGTTCACTTTGTGCTGTCCATCCTGCGCGTGCTTCTGGTGTTATTGGTTGTTGTCGCTGCTCTCGATCAACTGGGTGTGGATACCACCTCGTTGGTTGCTCTGGTGGGTGCCGCCGGTCTGGCTGTTGGCCTGGCGTTGAAGGATTCCCTGCAGAACTTTGCCTCTGGTGTCATGTTAGTGATTTTTAGGCCGTTTGCAGCCGGCGATTTTATCGATGCTGGTGGGGTATCCGGGACAGTGGACCGCATCTCAATCTTTTCCACTTTATTAAAAACCCCTGATAATCGTGAGGTTATTGTGCCGAATGGTGCTATTTTCTCCGGTACTATAACCAATTACTCTGCCCAGCCGACAAGGCGTGTCGATATGGTGTTTGGGATTGGTTATGACGATGATCTGTTAAAGGCGAAACAAATACTGGTTCGCCTGCTTGAACAAGAAGCACGAGTTTTGAAGGATCCTTCTCCTCTGGTTGCAGTCGCCGAATTGGCAGACAGTAGCGTTAATTTCAATGTCCGACCCTGGGTTAAGTCGGAAGATTATTGGGGGGTTAAAGCCGATCTGACTGAGCGTGTTAAGTTGGAGTTTGACCGAGAAGGTATCTCGATACCCTATCCTCAAACCGATGTGCATCTCAGGCAGGTAGCTGGCTAGGAGGTCATTGTGCGTTTTCTGATCCGTGTGATTATTATGGTGCTCCTGGTGGGAGGAGTGACACTGTTTCTCGTGCCACCAGGGCAGTCTTCCATGTTGGATAGGCTGCGTGATCAGTTAACCAGCCAGTTTGCTGCACCCGATCAAAACTCCGATTCAAACTATCAGCCAGCGCCGCCACGCACGGTATATCGGTGGGTGGATGAAGACGGTGTGGTGCATTACAGCGATCAAAAGAGTAATGACGTAAGCCAGGAAACCATTGAGTTAAAGGATAATTTGGGGCGCTTGCCGGAAGTCGAGTCCGCGTCTGATGAGGATGCGGGACGTTCTGATAATTCTGGTCAGGGAACAGTTGCTGAGTACCCCTCGTTATTGCAAGAAAGCCTTGAAAAAGCACGAGCGCTGCAACAACAGGTAAACGAGCGTTATGATCAGCAGCGTGAACTGTTGAATGAGAACTAGTCTCTATCTGATTGTGTTTGTCTTATCGATATCGGCTTGTTCCAATCGAAATAGTATGAGTGCAGGGGGGGCACCTCTGGTTGATCCTCAAGCGCGCTTTTCAGCTCATCTGATGCAGGCTGATGATCGGTTAGAGGTGAAGCAGATACATGATCGGGTTGAGCTATGGGTGCATTCGGAATCTGGTATTGGTGGCCTTCAGTTGTCAGGGGTATCTCGGGTTCAGGCTAGGCTGTTGCAACTGCGGGTAAACCTGAGTGCGCTGGAGTCGCTTGTTATAAAAACTGATCTGCAGCAGTGGCGGTTCTCGCTAGCCCATTCGGGGAGACTTCAGCTACCTTGGGAAACCCGTCGCAAGCAGGATAGTAATCAGGGCTGGTCTGTTTGGCAGAGGCTCGAGCAGGGGGCGCCAGAGATACAAGCAAGTGAGGGGAGCATCATGCTCAGTTTTCCACTGGATTCCCTGCGCAGTACTCAGGAAGTAAGGTTTAACTGGATCGATTATTATCGTTAGCCGGCTTATGATGAATGCTCGCATGCCTGGATCTTTACGACAGAGGTGGCTGGAAGGTGATTAAGTCAGGGTTTTGATGTTGATGGATTAGAAAGGCGCCATCAAAAAAGCAGCCAGAAGGCTGCTTTTTTGTGGACTGGATAAATCCATTACTTCTGGGTGCAGCTGCCTTTAAAGCGGGCAGGCATTTCAGAGTCGGCAATTTCCTGACGCTCCATAGTGGTCAGGGACTCGTGGTTGCAGTAGCGCTCCCACAGCTTGTCCAGGTCGCTCATCTCTTTCATTGGCGCAGCTTCTTCCTTAGGAGCCATTTCTACCGGAGCTTCGGTCTGAGCTGTGGTAGCAGGCTTTTCTTCCATGGTGCTGCTGGTGTCTGTTTGCTGACTGCTACAAGCGGTAATAAACAAGGTGGTTAGGCAGAGTAAAAAAATACGTGTCATGGTTAGCTCCTAGGTGACTCAGCCCGGAAAGGCGTCGAATATTTGGGATTGTTATTTATCGTAACCAATAATAATACGTGCTCTGGTCATTTCTCGCCATACCTTAGTTCACATTGCGAGTAATGTTTATCTTAACTGGAATTATTTTAACCCACGGTTTCGGGTTTGGCTGCCAGAGCAGCGGTGTGTTCCTCTTCGATTCGATCCATTGTCAGGTTCATGGCGCCTAGAAAGATGGAAACGAGCGGGCTGAGTATATTAAAGAAGCAGAATGGCAGGTAAGCCAGAGTAGAGACTCCCAGAACGCCGGCATGGAAAGCACCTCCAGAGTTCCAGGGCACCAGTACCGAGGTGACCGTTCCTGCATCTTCAACGGCACGTGACAAGTTTTTTGGGGCTAATCCATAACGTTTAAAGGCCCCACGGAACATGCGTGCCGGAAGCACAATAGCAATGTACTGGTCTGAAGCAGTCATATTGGTAAAAATACAGCTGGCGATGGTTGCGCCGATCAGTGAGCCGGTGCCCCGAACCACTTTTAAAATAGCTTCTGCGAGCCGCTGTAGCATGCCACAAGCTTCTAGCATGCCACCAAAAATCATGGCGCAAATGATCAGCCAGATAGTGTTGAGCATGCTGGCCATGCCACCTCGAGAGAACAGCTCGTCGATCGTTGTATTGCCGGTTTCGATAGTAAATCCTGCCGCTGCTGTGGTCAGTACTACCTTGTAAATACCGGCAATGCCCGTGTCAGTCATGGTAGATAACAGGGGTTGCTGGAACAGGGGTATGGCGGCAATGCCCAGCAAAAGGCCGATTGTCAAAGCCGGTAGCGCGGGCATGCGTCGGGCTACCATCACAATGACCAGCGCGGGCACCAACAGCAACCAGGGTGAAATATTGAAATGCTTCTCGATAGTGGTTAATACCGCCTGGATATCTTCGTTGCTGGCCATGTTGCCCTGATAAAAGTAGCCCAGGATCAGGAAACCGATGAGAGCCATAGCCATTGCCGGACCTGAGGTATATACCATATGGCGAATATGGGTGAAGATGTCGGTGCCCGCCATGGCTGGGGCCAGGTTGGTGGTATCCGACAATGGCGACATCTTGTCACCAAAGTAGGCGCCAGAAATTACGGCCCCGGCGACCATGCCGACGGGAACACCTAACGTATGCCCTATGGCTATTAACGCGATACCAATGGTGCCGCTGGTGGACCAGCTGCTTCCGGTGCAGAGGGCTACAATGGCGCTGATCAGGCAGGCGACGAACAGGAACACGTTGGGATTGATCAGTTGAAGCCCGTAATAAATCATCAGGGGCACGATTCCGCTCATCATCCAGATAGAAATCAAAGAGCCAACGATCAGCAGTATCAGCGTGGCCTGCAGAGCCATACTGATGGAGTTGATCATGGCATCTTCGAGGGTTTTATAAGGCAGCTTGAGCGCGAAAATACCAATGCAGGCAGCGAATATGGAAGAAAGCAGCAAAGCGTACTGGTTGGGGCCGAATGTAGAATCATCTTTATAGATGACAACATTGATGACCATCATTACGATCAGGAACAGTAGCGGAAATAGGGAAACAATAAGGTTAGGTCGAGGCGTATTTTCGGTAGTTTCCATCTAAGGAATGTCCCCAGTTATTATTAATATCAGCATTATTGTAGACAGCATATCATCGCTTCAGGGAAAATTGTGACCGATCACCCGTCACAATCAATAGATCCTTTTATAATCGCCGCCATATCGGGCAAAGGTAGCCCGTTGCTACAGGAGTAATACGGATGAATATCAAGCAGTTGTTAATGAACAACTCGCTGTTTGAGCAGCTGACAGCGGATGAGTTGGATTATGTTGTGGCCCTGATGCGGCCGCATGAGTTGCCAGCCAATACCACCGTTTTCAAGGAGGGTGCGCACGGCAATTATGTATGTTTTGTGATGCAAGGCAGTCTGCAGGTTCTGAAGTCTAAGGATAATGGCCAGGAATCCGTTATTGCGACGCTCGGTGAAGGTCAATCGGTTGGAGAAATGGCCATCATTGATGGTTTGCCTCGATCGGCCACAGTTCGTTCTGCTACCGCTTCTTCCCTACTGCTACTAAAGCGAGAGGATTTCAATACCCTGTTATCCAGGCACCCTGAGACGGCTGCCAAGATCCTTAAGGCGATCGCCAAAATGTTGAGTATCCACCTGAGAAAAACCTCAGGAGAGCTATCCAACCTGCTGTTTGCTTGATTGAAATAGGGCCGCTTCCTGTTTCTTCAAGCGGTCATACCCTGAGTTATAATTGTGTTCATGCATGCCTGATACATTAATGTCGTTCTGTTGTGTATCAGGTTTGGCATCTGTTCCCCGTCAGGGGTGGTCAGCCGAGAATCTGATTTATAATCAAGGTTGCAGCAACACCGATCGTTTGCGGTTGCTATTCGCAGGTATTACTTAGTCCAATCTACCCCTTCTTGTTTGTTTCTGGAGAGTTCATGTTTACCGGAATTGTGCAGTGTTCTTTGCCACTGTCAGGGCTCGAATCCAAACCTGGTTTGAAGCGCTTTTGGTTCGATTTTCCCTCTGAGATGTTGGCCGATTTGTCGTTGGGTGCCAGCGTAGCTGTCAATGGAGCCTGTTTAACTGTTGCTGCAATTGATGGTTCCCGGATTGGGTTTGATGTGATGCAGGAAACTCTGAGGGTGACCAATTTGGCGCAACTTGAGAGTGGATCTTATGTGAACCTTGAGCGTGCCGCCCGTTTTAATGATGAAATTGGGGGCCATCTGTTGTCTGGTCATGTTCATGACCGAGTAGAGGTACTTTCGGTAGAACGGCCTGAAAATAACTGCATTATCACTTTTTCATTAGCCCCTGAGTGGCAACCTTATCTATTTGCCAAAGGTTTTGTAGCTCTTAATGGAGCCAGTTTAACGGTGGGTGAAGTTGAGCCGGGGCAGTTTAATGTATACCTGATTCCGGAAACCCTGAAAATCACAACGTTCGACAATTTAAAAGTCGGGGACAAGGTGAATCTTGAAATCGATAGCCAGACCCAGGTGATCGTGGATACCGTTAAGCGCATGTCAGAGGCTGGCCAGATCCATCGGTAGAGGAGGGCAGTTCCTATCCAATCGGTGCCGAGGTAAACTGGCCGAAATATAAATAGAAACCGTCACTGAAGCCTCAATCCGAGGTTGCTTGTTATAAGGATGATTCATGCCCAGCCTATTCCTGTTTCGCACACTTGTTGGTGCCTTATTGTTGAGTTGTTTGTCGTTTTCGGTTTCCACGCTAGCCCAGCTACAGGTTGCCGCCAGCACTTGGCCTCCTTATGTCGATGAAAATGCCGAACGCAGAGGCGCGGCGACGGTAATTGTTGAGGAAGCCTTGAAGCGTGCCGGTTACGATCTGAATATGGTCGTCGACATCTGGCCACGATCCCTCGAAGGGACTCGTTCTGGCGTTTATGACGTCATTGCAGCGGCCTGGTACTCTGACGAGCGCAATAAAGAACTGGCGTTCAGCAAACCCTTCCTGAAAAACAATCTTAAATTTGTGGTGGTCAAGAATCGTGGTCTGAAATACGACCAACTGGAAGATCTGAATGGTAAAATGATCGGTACGATTATCGATTACGCTTACGGTGAACCCTTTGATAGCGCAAGCCTGGCTATAAGAGCGCCGGCAAATCATACTATTCAGAACCTGCGCCGGCTGACGTTAGGGCAAATTGATATGGTTCTGGCTGATGAGCAAGAAGCCCTTTACCTGATTAGAACCTTGCTGCCGGATCAGGCAAATAACCTCGAAATCTTACCTCGCGCCATTTCAACCAATGGTTTGCATATCGCGGTGAGCCGAGAGCACCCTCAGCACCAGGAAATCCTGAAGGCTTTTAACGCGGAAATTGAAACCATGAATGCGGATGGTTCTCTGAAAAAGATCTTGCAGGATTATGGCATGTAGACGAGCCTTTCAGGCTTCTTTTACGATAAAGTTCGGCTCTGCCTGACAGGCTATACGGCTACCTTAAGGCACCTCTGATCAATTCAGATAGATCTCTGCGGATCCTGAAAATGGTTTTTATCAAGGTGAAGTTCGCCGTTCATGTCGAGACCTGAGCAAGGGCTTCAACACCGAGAAAAACCATTTTTAGGACCGCCCTACGGGGCTTTCGGGCGAATCCAGCCTCTTTGTTACGCCTTTTAGAAAGGTCTCGACCTTACTGCAAAGGCGTGTCGTGATTCTGAATTCGCCTGAAAGCCAGAGTTCATCTGAATTAATCAGAGGTGCTTTAAGCATTGGATTGAAGCAGTTGCTGTATTTGCGTGGCTTGTTTTAAGGGCTTGATGCGCTCGAATAGATCCTGGGCCTGCTGGTAACCCGGGGCGAGAAAGCCGAGCCATTGTTTGACCCGTTGGCACAGGTGCTTTTCCGGGTAGTGCGGTTCTGTTACCCGATAAAAATCCAGCAATAAGGGGTGGATCTGCTGCCAGGCTTGCTCAGGGTTCGGGTCCGCTTGTTGCGCCTTTATCTGCCGGGACAGCAAAGGGTTGCGCAATGCTCCGCGCCCGAGCATGACGTGTTCACACCCGCTGGCTTCAACGCATTTCAAATAATCGCTGTAGGTCCAGATCTCCCCGTTAGCGATAAGCGGAAGTTTCACCACTTCGCCAATGCGCGCAATCCACTCCCAATGTGCAGGTGGTCGATAACCCTGGCTTTTGGTGCGTGCATGTACCGTCAGGGCGCTGGCGCCACTGCTTTCTATGGCGCAGGCATTCTCAAGGGTAAGACTGGTGTCTGCGTATCCGAGGCGCATCTTGGCGCTGACGGGAATCGCATCGGGGACTGCTCGGCGAACAGCACTGACGATTCTGGCCACCTGCTCGGGTTCGTTCAGTAGCAGGGCGCCACCACCGTGGCGGTTAACCATCTTGGCGGGACAGCCGAAATTGAGATCGATCCCCGGAGCTCCCATTTCTACTACTTTATGAGCGTTTTCCCCCATTAACAGAGGATCGCTTCCCAGCAGTTGCACATGCACAGGGCAACCTGATGCTGTCTGACAGCCGTTTTCAAGTTCTGGCAAGTAGCGTTTGAAAACCCGTTGCGGCAACAGGGTGTTACTGACCCGTACAAATTCGCTGATGCAGAGATCGAACTCGCCATGCTCGGTTAGCAGGGCGCGCATGCTGTGGTCGGCGATACCCTCCATCGGGGCGAGCAGTAACATAGGGTGGATCTCCATAAATGGGGGCGTAACTGTAGTGGTAGCGTGTAAGCAAATCAACTCAGGGAATTATGGCAGCCCTGTCGTGATGTTTGGAAAAGGAGCTGGTAGAATAAAACGCGCGTTTGATTTTTTTGCGTAAGACCTTTCGCCTATAGCTGTAAGTGTCTGATACGGAGAAAATTCAACACGCTATAAGAAGCGTATAATTTGCCAGGTACCCGGATACAGGGTAAATTAGCGCCGACTTTGGCTACCAATATCTCGGCGTTGATCGAGAAGGGCGCTTTAGCTAGCGGCCAGCGTAGCCGAGTTATTACAAACACTATAAATGAAGGATGAATATCATGACCCAACCGGATCTTATGAGCGAAGGTATTAACCTTATGCTATTCGGAATGGGTTTCGTGTTCGTGTTTTTGACTCTGCTGGTGTTTTCGACCACCGCGATGTCAAAAATTGCTGGCAGGTTTGACTCCGCAGAGCCCGAACCAGCAGCCAGCCGACCTGTAGCCGCGCCACAAGGGGGACCGGCTCAGGACCAGAAACTGCTTTCCATCATTAATGAGGCGATCAAACAGCATCGCGAGCGTTAATGACGGATGTCGACCGACTGGTACGTGAACCCAACGCAATATTCAGTAAATAAAGGCCATAATCCATGACCGCTACCAAGAAGCCATTAGGTATAACCGACGTCGTACTTCGCGACGCCCATCAGTCCCTGTTTGCAACCCGTCTGCGTATTGACGATATGCTCCCAATTGCCGAGAAGCTCGATAATATCGGCTATTGGTCTCTGGAATCCTGGGGGGGCGCTACCTTTGACTCCTGCATCCGTTATCTTGGCGAAGATCCCTGGGATCGTATTCGCGAATTGAAAAAAGCGATGCCAAAAACCCCTCAGCAGATGTTGTTGCGAGGTCAGAATTTGCTGGGATATCGTCACTACGCCGATGACGTGGTGGACAAGTTTGTTGAGCGCGCTGCCGAAAACGGGGTTTCGGTATTCCGTGTATTTGATGCAATGAACGACCCGCGCAACCTCAAACGCGCATTGGAAGCGGTCAAGAAACAGGGGCAGCACGCCCAGGGTACAATTTCCTACACAACCAGTCCCGTACACAATCTTGATGCCTGGATCGATCTGGCCAAGCGCATCGAAGATATGGGCGTTGATTCCATCGCGATCAAGGATATGTCGGGCATCCTGACACCCTACGATGCCTACGAGCTGGTGAGTCGCCTTAAGGCCGAAACCGACGTGCGTATTCATTTGCACTCTCATGCGACCTCTGGCCTCTCCTCCATGACCATCCTCAAGGCTGTCGAGGCGGGTATCGATAACGTCGATACTGCTATCTCCTCCATGAGCGAAACCTACGGACATTCCGCAACCGAAGCCGTTGTTGCCGCGTTGCAGGGTACTGATCGCGATACCGGTCTGGATGTACTGCAGATCGAAGAAATTGCGGCCTACTTCCGCGTAGTACGTAAGAAATACGCCAAGTTTGAAGGGGCCCTGAAGGGCGTTGACTCCCGTATTCTGGTAGCCCAGGTGCCTGGCGGCATGCTGACCAATATGGAGAGCCAGCTGAAGGATCAGGGTGCTTCCGATAAATTTGATGAAGTATTGCAAGAGATTCCACGGGTTCGCGAAGATCTTGGTTATATTCCTCTGGTTACACCAACGTCCCAGATTGTGGGTACCCAGGCGGTTCTGAATATTCTGACGGGTGAGCGCTACAAGTCGATCTCCAAGGAAACCCAGGGCATTCTCAAGGGTGAATACGGAGCGGCCCCCGCGCCTTATAACAAGGAACTGCAGGACCGCGTTCTCGATGGGGCCGAAGCAATCACCTGCCGTCCCGGTGACCTGCTTGACAATGAACTGGACAAGATCGTTGCCGATGTAGAAGCCTTGTCAAAAGATAAAGGGTTCAAGCTTTCTGATAATTCCATTGACGATGCATTAACCTTTGCCCTGTTCCCTCAGATCGCGCCGAAATTCCTCGAGAATCGAGGCAATCCCGATGCCTTCGAACCTGCTCCGACGGGCAATGAAGGTGCTGCGGTCACAACCGCTGAAGGCGAAGAGGTTTACACCGTTAAGGTCGATGGTGGCGAGTACACGGTAACCGTGGCCAACGGCGGAGATGTAACCGGTATTGTTCAGGTCGGTGGTAGTGCAGTTCCTGCTGCCAGTGCATCAGCTGCAGCCCCGGTAACGGGTGGTGAGCCTATGCCATCTCCGTTGGCAGGTAATATCTGGAAGGTCCATGTTGCTCCAGGGCAGCAGGTTCAGGAGGGTGATCTGTTGATCATCCTTGAGGCGATGAAGATGGAAACCGAAATTCGTGCACCCAAGGCGGGCACCGTCGGTTCTGTTGACGTCAAGGAAGGGGACGCCGTTGTTGTCGGTGCAACCCTGTTGACCATTGCCTGAGGGGTTTGACCAATGGATAAACTGCTAACGCTTTGGTACGGCTCCGGCATCTACAACATGGATTTTCCACAGTTTGTGATGATCCTCGTTGGTTTGGGCCTGCTGTACCTTGCTATCAAGAAAAACTTCGAGCCCCTGTTGCTGATTCCTATCGGCTTCGGTGGCATCCTTGCCAACATTCCAGAGGCTGGACTCGCTTACTCAGCGGTTGAGCAGGCCATCCATATGGCCAAACCGGAAGTGCTGGAAGCCTTGTCCCAGGTTCTGGGTGTGGCTGCGACGGATCCCTCAGCTCTGGCTCACGCCTATGAGAGTTCAGACGCCGTATCTCACCAGGCCGCAATCAATATTGCCAAGGACATGGGATACAGCAATGGCGTCCTGTACAGCTTTTATACCGCGGTAATTGCCAGTGGTGCTGGCCCATTGATTATATTTATGGGCGTAGGCGCGATGACCGATTTTGGTCCATTGCTGGCAAACCCCAAGACGCTGTTCCTCGGTGCTGCTGCTCAGTTTGGCATCTTTGCCACGGTGCTGGGTGCAGTGACCATGAGCTCTATGGGAATCATGGATTTCTCTGTGGCACAGTCTGCCGCGATCGGTATCATCGGTGGTGCCGATGGCCCTACCTCGATCTATGTGGCGAGCGTTCTAGCGCCTGAGTTGCTGGGTGCGATTGCGGTTGCGTCCTACTCCTACATGGCGCTGGTGCCGCTGATTCAGCCACCGATCATGAAGGCGCTGACCACTGAAGAAGAGCGTAAGCTGCAAATGAGCCAGCTGCGCCATGTCGGTAAAACCGAAAAGATCGTTTTCCCGCTGGTCTTGCTGGTGCTGGTAGCTTTACTGCTACCCGATGCGGCACCACTGTTGGGTATGTTCTGCTTCGGTAACCTGATGAAGGAATGTGGCGTGGTCGATCGCCTGAGCGATACAGCACAAAATGCCCTGATCAATATCGTTACCATCTTCCTGGGACTCTCTGTGGGCTCCAAGCTGGTGGCCGACAAGTTCCTGCAAGCAGAAACCCTGGGTATTCTAGCGCTGGGTATCGTTGCTTTCGGTATTGGTACCGCCTCTGGGGTATTGATGGCCAAGGTGATGAACAAGATGAGCAGCACGCCTATCAACCCGTTGATCGGCTCTGCCGGTGTCTCTGCAGTACCTATGGCTGCACGAGTCTCCAACAAGATTGGTTTGCAGGCCAATCCGCAAAACTTCCTGTTGATGCACGCCATGGGACCTAATGTCGCTGGTGTCATTGGTTCTGCGGTAGCTGCGGGTGTGATGATCAAGTACGTCTCTGGCGGCTGATCGCTTCTGCTCTAAGTACTTGAACAGGTCCTTCGGGGCCTGTTTTGCGTTTGGGGGCTCGCTTCACGGGGCGAGGTAATTGCTCTACTATCGATGCTAAACAGATTGAGTCGCTAAACCCCACAGAAGGTGCGCTGCCGATGGAGATAACTGCCTCCTTTCCAACCCTGAGCCTGGCCATGATAGGCTTGGTGACATTGCTGACCCTGCTGTTTCATGTGCTGAGCTTTAATGCGCAGACGGCCAGTAATGCTCCTACCATCCTGACCAGTCTAGGCATATTTGGCACCTTTCTGGGGGTGGCTCTCGGACTTCTGGATTTTGATACGGAAAATATTCAAGCCAGCGTTCCTGACTTGATCGACGGCCTCAAAACCGCTTTCTGGTCTTCCATTGCGGGGCTGGCGGGAGCATTAAGTATCAAGCTTCGTTATTTGCTGGAGCTACGCCGTGATCGTGCCAGCCGCGAACAGATACGCATGGCGACAGTCGATGATCTGGCTCAGCTGTTGGCCCAGATTCGTGATCAGCAGCAGGACGCCAACGACGCGCGGCATGAAGGGGAGATGCTGGCGGTGATGAAAACAATGCAGCAGGACAACCAGAAGCAGCTCACAACATTGAATCAACAGTTGGGTGAGTACCAGCAACAGATGGTTGATGCGAACACCCAGGCTTTGGTCGGTGCCCTGGAAACCGTTATGCATGATTTTAATACCCGTATTAATGAGCAATACGGAGAGAATTTCCGCCACTTGAACGAAGCCGTAGGAGAAATGCTGCGTTGGCAGCAGGCGTATCAGAAGCAGCTTGATACCTTGATTCTGCAACAGCAAAAGACCGGCGATATCATGCAGGAAGCCACTCGAAGCCATGAACGGGTCGTGGAGCAAACCAAGGTGTTCAGTACGGTATCCGAGGCCCTCGAAGGGATGCTTGCGGGCTTGGAGACACAGAGTAAAGGCTTAGAGGGTTATCTGTCTGCCTTGTCCTCGCTGGTCAGTAACGCCGGCGAAGGCTTACCTCAGCTCGAAGACCGTTTCGAGGTATTAACCGGACAGCTATATAAGGCAATTACGACCAATAGCGAGCAGACTCAGCGCCTGCTCGAGAATAGCAGCGAGCAATTTGCCAAAGCCCAGGAGGCATTGAACCAGCAAGTTACACAGATGCTGGCGCAGAATGAACAACAGGTTGAACGGCTCGACCGGTCCATGGAAGAGGAGCTGAACAAGGCACTACAGAGTTTTGGTTATCAGTTGACGGCGTTATCGGAAAAGTTTGTCAGCGATTATGCCCCGCTGACCGAGCGTTTACGTGAAGTCGTGGCCATCGCACAAGATTCGGAGGTGCGGTGAAGCAAGAACAGCCCAGTGGGCTCGATAACCAACGAGTCGAAGAACTCGAACACGAAGAGCATTGGGTGGCGGTCAGCGACTTAATGGGCGGCTTAATGATGGTGTTCCTGCTAATTGCCTTAGTGTTTATGGTGATCGTTGAGCTGGAGAGGCGCAAGATTCATGATGTTGCGGTGGTCTATGAGCGTTTAAGAACCCAGCTTTATGAGGACCTGCGTCGCGAGTTTGCCGATGATCTTCCTCGTTGGGGAGCCGAGCTTAACAAGGATTTGAGTATTCGCTTTCTGCGCACGGAGCTGTTGTTCGATCGAGGTGTCGCGGATTTAAAACCTGATTTTTCCGCCATACTGGCTGATTTTTTTCCTCGTTACGTGCGTATTATTGCCTCTGACCGTTATCGTCAGGATATAAAAGAGGTGCGCATCGAAGGCCATACGGATCGTGGTTGGTCCGATGCAAAGACGCCAGACGATGCCTATATTCGCAATATGGAGCTGTCACAGACACGAACCCGGACTACCTTGGCTTACCTGCTAGGCCTGGAAACGGTGGCGTATAGAAAGCCTTGGCTGAAGTCACACCTGACCGCCAATGGATTGTCGTCTTCCAAACCGGTGTTATTGGCTGATGGTAGCGAAGACAGCGACCGTTCCCGCCGGGTTGAATTCCGTTTGCGGACCGATGCAGAATCACGAATAGAAGCGATTCTACGAGAGGGGGAAATGGCGCCTTGAAACTCACCAATTTCCTCGAGTTTGATGCTTTCAACCAGTTGCGCGAACAGATTGGGACTCGGCGGCTTGGGTATTTTGAGTTGTTTGACCCTCATTTTCATCTTACCGGAGATGAACGAATCCACTTGGAGCAAGAAGGCTTTTTGGTGAATCCGGCACAGGTTCAGCGCCTTGTTGATGGTACTTTCGCTTATAAAAATAGCCGGGTTATCTGTTATCTGGCACAGCCTTCCAGCCAGCAATTACAAGCCAAACCTCTCTGTTACCATCTGACGGATTGCGATGACCTTCTAGCTGACCTCAATTCATTAGAATCGAATACTAAGATATTGCGAGTGACCACCGCCTGCAGTGGCGTTTTCCCTGTTCGCATAGAGAATGAAATTGAGCTGCGCCAACTTGGGGTGTGTGAAGGTTGTTTGCAAAAGCTGGGCTTTGAAGGTTTTGATGTACAAAGGAATCGCCGACGTGCATGGAGTTTGCAACTATTGGAGGCCTTTAGTCCGGAAGGCTTTTTTGCCCGCTACCGACAATATCCAGTCAAGCCTGAGGAGTTTGCTGGTCGAACTGCTGTTGTCGGTCATAGGGAAGGGGATGCACTGGGTAATGAACGCCAAAGCCATGAATCGGCGAGTTCTGACAGACACACAAATATTAACTGGTGGGAAATACGGAGAAAATCGGCATTAAGTGAGTAATTCGGGAAGCTATTGTTGGGCTGGCATCAGCCAAGGTCGAATAGCTTCCCATTCGTTAATGCAAAATGGATGGCTCAAGCCTGCAAGGTTGCCTCGGCGGAATACTCCCGACGTTGACTTAAAGCGCGACTCTTTTTGTAAATGATCTTGGGTAAGGCACGCGGCTTGCGGCGGGCTTCAAGATCGGCCATTTCCGCCATGCTTAAGCCCTCACGGTTGCCTGGGTGGCGTTCGATCTTTCGGGAATCCTGTGCATGTTCTACGGACTGAGCTTGTTCTTGCTCCTGCATACGCATGTTATGACGCATACGATATGGGTGACCATGAGTACGGCGAGCCTTGCGTTCATTGTCCGCCTTAGGCTGAGGTGGTTTTTCTCCAGTGAACTGCTCGTATACGGTGGTATAAAGATATTTGCTCATCTGCCGTTCCTTAGGGAAGAATGCTTCCCGTCATGTTATCCATCTGATGGTGACATTTTAGGGCTTGAGTGGATGGGTAAAAATAGGTATCTGTACCTAAAAAACTGTGGAAAATCGGGCTCTTAGCGCACTTTTTAGTGCCACAGAAATGAGACCATAAAACCGGGTGGAGAGTTTCTTTGTGTTCTGTAAAGGTTATGCAAAGTACCGTTCATAGGATCCAGTGAAAGGCGCTTTGTAATGTCAGTTAGCAGCAAAGCAATTATTGTGGTTCTATAGTGCCTATCAGAACGCAAGATAGCGTCAAACACTGCTTCAGGATGGTGGCAGCGTTATGAGAATAATAGATAAAGGGGTGTTCGCAGGGGATGCGTAAGCTTGTCTGTTTGTTAATCTGGATCAGTCCGTTTTGTTGGGCTCAGCCACAACCATTTCTTCTTGAGGGTGACCTTCGGGCGGCACCATTGTGGCAGTACGCAGAAGTATTATTTGATCCATCAGGCGCTTTGACGATTGAGCAGGTTAGAAGTCCTGCCCGAGATAAAGAATTTCTCCCGTTAACGAAGAGCATGCTGAATCAAGGGATTACCGATCATGCCTATTGGATAAAAGTGCAAATAAAAAACCCTACGCCGCAGGCAGTAGCATGGATAGTAACGCCTGAAACCTCTTACATGGATCGCTTCGATGCTTACCTGTTTGAAGATAAGGCGTTACCAAAAGTGTTTCTGTTGTCTGATTTTAAACCCTTTTCAGAGCGTCCAATCCCTTATCGGAAGTTGAATTTTCAGCACCGAACCGACAGTGGTGGGCTCACGACGCTCTACCTTCGAGCGCAGATGGTATTGCCTGATACGATGACTCTGACGTTTCATCTGTGGGAAAAGGAACAGTTCTATCACACTCTGATTAATGACTATTTTTTTTATGGCGGTTACTTCTCCGCACTATTGCTGCTTGCATTAGTATGCCTGTTCCTTTGGTTATCGCTGAAAGAAAGTATTTACGGGACTTACCTGTGTTACATCCTCTCCAATGTGTTGATGTGGGGCTGTCTCATGGGTTTTACCTACCAGTACCTGTTGCCAAACTACCCGATACTCAATAATGAGATATTTAATCCGGCCTTTTTGCTGATGGCGCTTTTTGCCATTCAGTTTAGTCGTCAGTTTCTGAATACTCCGGACCATATACCCAATGCAGATATGGTGCTGCGCTACCTTGCCTACTCCATGATGGTGATCGTGGGATTAAGGTTGTTAGGGGTGTACGAACTGGTTGTCTACCTTACCTATATTGCTCTAGCCGCTTTGCTGGTTCTGCCCTGGATTGGTTGGCTCTGTTACCGAAAAGGCGTTATTTACGCTCGCTGGTATATTTTTGCCTGGATGATCTATTTGATTGGTATTAGTGGCAGTGTGCTGTCGGCATCCGGTGTCATCAGTTGGGGGAAAGCCCCTATTTTGTATACCCAAATTGCTGGCTTGATAGAGATATTGGTTTTAGCGGTAGCTATGTCGGATAAGGTTCGGCAATTGAAAACGGGTTATGAAAGAGCAACCAAAGAATCGGTCGAGGATCCATTAACCGGGTTAGGTAATCGGCGCCTTCTTGAACAACGTTTTGAGCGAATGGTGGAGTATTGTGAACCATCGCGGCCGCTGTTTTTATTGTTGCTTGATATCGACCATTTTAAAAACATCAATGATCGTTATGGCCATCTTGCCGGAGATGCAGTTCTTG
Source organism: Aestuariirhabdus haliotis (assembly GCF_023509475.1). Lineage (NCBI taxonomy): Bacteria > Pseudomonadati > Pseudomonadota > Gammaproteobacteria > Oceanospirillales > Aestuariirhabdaceae > Aestuariirhabdus > Aestuariirhabdus haliotis. Next base: position 47,121 of record NZ_JAKSDZ010000023.1, read on the forward strand.
AACGTTTGGCCTCCATCATGAAATGGCAAAGCCGACCGGAAGATGCCCAGGTAAGATACGGTGGAGAAGAGTTTGTCTTGCTGTTATCCCTGAAAGATACACCGGAAGTGTTACAGGTGGCTGAGCGGATTCGTGATCAGTTTGCAAAAACACCTACAGTCATAGGATCCATGTCAATTACACATACATTGAGTGTCGGTATCGCCAAGGTGGATCGTTCCAGTCATGATCTGAATTTAGCACTGGATCAAGCTGACAGGGCACTGTATTTGGCTAAACAAAGCGGCAGAAATCGGGTGCAGCAATATTGCGCTGAAGAATGCAATGCAAACAATAAACTCAGTATAGAGTGCAGTGATTGAACGTTCACATGACATGTTAGATTTATGATTGAATTTCAGGTTGCAAAAGGCTCGGATATCCCTTTGGCCTTATTGTTGGAAGCCGATCCTAGCGAATTAAAGATTAATAAATACCGCAGCAAAAGTTCGGCAGTCGTTGCTGTGAAGGATGATGATATTGTCGGCGCCTGCCTGTTATTGCCGCTTGATGCCAGTAATATTGAATTGATTAATATTGCCGTGGATCCTGGTCAACAGGGAAAAGGTATTGGTGTTCAGTTGTTGCAACGCGCCCTTGGGTTTGCCAGGGAGCAGGGCTATCAGGCTATTGAGTTGACGACGGGAACCTTTGGTTATCAACTGGCTTTTTATCAACGACAAGGCTTTCGAGCTGTCGAGTTAGTCCGGGACTATTTCCTGAATCAATATCCGCAATTACTGATAGAAGATGGTATACAGCATAAAGATATGCTCAGATTACGCCTCCAGCTCTAGTTCGGTTTCGGAAGAGCGGTTGAATCATTGAGGGATTTTTATGCAAGCTATGGAATGTTTTGCCGGAACGGAATTGCCGATTATCCAAGCCCCAATGGCTGGCGTTCAGGGAAGTACCCTGGCGATAGCGGTAAGCAATGCGGGAGGTTTAGGTTCGTTACCCTGTGCCATGTTATCTCAGGATGCGCTGATAAAGGAACTGACCACCATAGCAGCGCATACGGACCGGCCTTATAACCTGAATTTTTTTGCCCATCGACCTGAACCCGAAAGTGCAACGAGCAAGTCGCGCTGGCTAGAAGTACTATCTCCCTATTTTCAGGAATGGTCTATCCATTCGAACGATATTGCAGGTGGTCCCAGCCGAGCCCCTTTCAGTAAGGCGATCGCCGATCTTATTGAACCCTTCAGGCCGCCCGTTATCAGTTTTCATTTTGGACTGCCTGAGCCGAGGTTATTGCAGCGAATAAAAAGTTGGGGAAGCCTGATCATCAGTACTGCGACCACGGTAGACGAAGCGTTGTGGTTAGAAAAACAAGGCGCCGATGCCATAATCGCTCAGGGTCTGGAGGCGGGCGGTCATCGTGGCAGCTTCCTCAATTCAGACTTGAATACACAACTGGGAACCTTTGCATTATTGCCGCAAATTATCGATGCCGTTGATCTTCCAGTGATTGCAGCCGGAGGTATTGCTGATGCCAAAGGCGTGCAAGCAGTGATGGGATTAGGCGCAGTTGCGGCTCAGGTTGGCACTGCCTTTTTGCTCTGCCCCGAGGCGACAACCTCTGAGGTGCATCGTCTGGCGTTACAAGATTCCAGGAGCCGTCCAACCGTACTAACCAATGTGTTTTCCGGGGGAGTAGCAAGGGGGCTAGAGAATCGTGCAATACGCGAACTGGGGCCAATCAGTGAGGCGGCTCCTGACTTCCCCTATGCTTCTTCAGCCATTGCACCGCTAAGAAGTGCGGCAGAGGCTGCAGGGAAAGATGATTTCTCTCCCTTGTGGTGTGGCCAGAATCGGTCGGGGTGCAAAACCCTGCCAGCGAGTGAGTTAACACGTCGGCTGGCAGGCGTTGCTTGATCAAATGGACAGTCTTATTAGTTCATCATTTTCCTTTCGATTTGCGAATGAGAATGTATAAAAGACTGTTCATTTGAAAATGATATATCAAAAACTGTTCCAGAATTTATACTCAAATATAGTGGCTTGTACGCATGGTCAGATTGCCTGTTGAAGGGTAGTCTGACTACAGTTTCAGAATAGATTTAGAAAGAGAGATGGTCATGCCAGACGTGAATTTAACTCGTGAGATCTGCAATAAATTGCATGAAGCACCCAAAGATGTGAAGGAGCGTGCAGAAGATGTGAAGCACTCCATTCATCAAGGAAAACACGATCTGAAAAATGTTGAGAAAGAGCGTTCTGGTTATCAGCAGCCAGGACTCTGGAATAGCTGGCGGGTAGAGTAAATTCCGACCAACAGGGCCGAACATGAAACGTACGGCCGCAATGTTTCTGGGATATTCCAGAAATTATGTAGTACAACATCTGTTAGTATGGACAGTTAGACCTGACCAGAGCTACTGCCATGCCTTCATCTCCTGTTGCGCGAGCCGCGTTGCACTATCCTTTTGCTTCCAAACCAGAATCTGGCCAGCTCCTTGAAGTGGCTCAGGGACTGCATTGGTTGCGCATGCCGCTGCCTTTTTCCCTGAATCACATTAACCTTTGGTTACTGGATGAGGAGGAGGGTTTCACGCTGGTTGATACCGGGCTGGCGGATGATCGGTCCATTGATATCTGGCAAGAACTGTTCGAGAGCGCCTTGGCTGGTAAGGCTTTGAACCGTATGCTGGTCACTCACATGCACCCGGATCATCTGGGGTTGGCTGGATGGCTCCATGAACGCAGTGGGGCGCCACTGTATATCACCCGTACAGAATATCTGTCTTGTCGTAGCTTATTGCAGTATTCCCATGAGCAGGCCCCTGAGGATGCCATCGGATTTTATCGGGCGGCAGGTTTTGATGAGCAACAGCTAAGCTACTATCGCTCCCAGTTCGGAGGTTTTGGCCGCATGATGCGTGGAGTTCCTCACAGTTTTGAGCGATTGCAAGATGGGGATTTGATAAGCATCGGCTCGCGTGACTGGCGGGTCATTATTGGTCAGGGACATTCTCCCGAACACGCTTGCTTGTTCTGTGAAACTGAAAATATTTTTATTTCAGGGGACCAACTGTTGCCTACGATCTCTTCCAACGTCAGCGTTTGGCCATCGGAGCCGAACGGAGACCCTCTGGATTTGTGGTTGCAGAGCTGCCATCGTTTGGCGAATTTGCTGGATGAGGAGACGCTGGTTTTGCCTTCGCACGGAAAGCCTTTTACCGGGGCCCCGACGCGCTTGCATCAGTTGATTGATGAGCATGAAGCGGACCTCACCGCTTTGCAGGCCTTTTGTGATCAGCCAAAGCGGGCAGTGGATTGCTTTGAGGTTCTGTTTCGTGCACCGATAAATCGTCATAACCTGATTATGGCGACGGGAGAAAGCCTGGCACACCTCAAGTGCCTTGAAAAGCGCAACCTGATCAAGCGCCAACGGGATGCGTCGGGCGTTGATTGGTACCAAACTCTTGCTTAAGGCACCTCTGATTAATTCTGATTAACTCTGGCTTTCAGGCGAATTCAGAATCGCGACACGCCTTTGCAGTAAGGTCGAGACCTTTCAAAAAGGCGTAACAAAGAGGCTGGATTCGCCC